>NZ_JAVCVL010000118.1:0-8728 GCF_032917815.1 Clavibacter sp. MX14-G9D
CCCACCATCCGCATCCGCCGCCAACCGGTCCTGCCGCGACACCGGATGCGGCACGGGTGGCTTGGGAGGAACGCTTGGTCGCCCTATGCCCGAGCTCGAAGCGGCATCCTCCTTCACTGCGGGCGCCGCCGCTGTTCCCCGAACCGTCACACCGTCCGCTCGGATCTCGCCTCCGATGCATGGCGCGTCACCGAAACCCCGGCGAGAGCATCCGCTTCCATCTGCGCCGGCGGTGGGTGCCGTAATCCCCAGAAGCGTCAACGCGAGCACGAAGACGAGCAGGCCTCTCAGTCGCATGCGAGTACAGCGTCGTTCGGGACCATGTCGTTGATGCGCCATGCGCCATCGTCTCCCTGCACGGCCTTGAGCTGCAGAGACACGGTCGAGCTTCGCGACGGAGTGACGTCTCGTCCGTCGGCGTCGACGATCCTGGTACCGCTGACGTCGAGGCAGGCTTGCGCGACCATGAAGCCCTCCCCGCGCGAGGTCACCGAGAAGCCGTAGTAGGTGTCCTGGCCTTCCACCTCCTGCCGCGCCGCTTGGTAGCGGTCGATCTCCCGCACCTCGTCCTCGAGGGCATCTCCCGTGAGGAAGGGGCGCAGGTCATCAGCAGCTTCGCCGTGGAAGGGGAGGGCGAGGAATCCCGTGACCAGGGTCCGGAAGGCCTCGTCGTCCCTCTGCTCCTGCGACAGCGCCGGAGTCGTGGTGCCCTGCGGGCTCGGCGGCTGCGGGGCAGCGCATCCGCTGAGGACGCATGTCGAGAGCAGGAGGGCGAGCGAGCCGGACAGGACGCCGCTCACCCGCCCGAGTGGATGGCGCGGTCGCTCGTGCATGGTGGTCTCCCCCGGGGCGTGTGGTCCCGCGAGCAGGAGGGATGCGGCAGCACCCGGCGTCGCGGTCCAGGAAAGGTAGCCGCGCTCGCGCGACCCTGCGCAGGAGGGTCCACACGGGACGACCGCTCCGGCGGCACGCCCGGTGTGCGGGAGGCGGCCCGCCGTCCGCGGACCATGATGGGCGCATGACGATACCCGGCGCGTGGGTGCGCGCAGCCCGTGGGGCCATGCTGCTCTCCCCCGACGGGACGCCCGGCACCACCGTGTTCGCCGAGATGAGCGCGCTGGCCGCCTCGACCGGCGCCATCAACCTGGGTCAGGGCTTCCCCGACGAGGACGGCCCGAGCGAGGTCCTCGAGGCGGCGCGCGCGGCGATCTCGGCGGGGATGAACCAGTACCCGCCCGGCCGCGGCACCCCCGAGCTGCGGCAGGCGATCGCCGCCCACCAGATGCGCTTCTACGGGATCGCCCTCGACCCGGACACGGAGGTGCTAGTGACCGCGGGTGCCACCGAGGCGATCGCCGCGGCCCTCCTCGCCCTCGTGGAGGAGGGCGACGAGGTGGTGACGCTCGAGCCGTTCTACGACGCGTACGGTGCCCTCATCTCGCTGGCCCGCGGCGTGCACCGCACCGTGCCGCTGCGTGCTCCCGGCTTCCAGCCGCGGCTCGACGACCTGCGCGACGCCATCACCGACCGCACCCGCGTGATCCTCCTGAACGACCCGCACAACCCGACGGGCACGGTCCTCAGCCGCGAGGTCGGGGAGCTCGTGGTGGAGCTCGCCGTAGCCCACGATGTCGTGATCGTCACCGACGAGGTCTACGAGCACCTCGTGTTCGACGCGCCGCACGTCCCGGTCGCCACCCTGGCGGGAGCCCGCGAGCGCACCGTGACCATCTCCTCCGGCGGGAAGACATTCCGCACCACGGGATGGAAGGTGGGCTGGCTGACGGCGCCCGCGCCCCTGGTCTCCGCGATCCTGGCCGTGAAGCAGTTCCTGACGTTCGTGAACGGCGCGCCGTTCCAGCCCGCCATCGCGACCGGCCTCGCCCTCCCCGACCGGGTGTACGACGGCATCGCCGACGACCTGCGGCACAAGCGCGACATCCTGGCGGCCGGCTTGACGGCGGCCGGCTTCCGGATCCACCTGCCCGCGGCCGGCTACTTCATCGTGGCCGACGCCGCGCCGCTCGGCTTCGCCGACGCCCGGGAGCTGTGCCTGCGGCTGCCGTCCCTCGCCGGCGTGGTCGGCGTGCCCCTCTCCGCCTTCTGCCATGCCCCGCTCGCGGCGGAGCATGCCTCGCTCGTGCGCTTCGCGTTCTGCAAGCGGATCGACGTGCTCGAGGAGGCCGCGCGGCGCCTCGGCGCCCTGGCGCCCGGGACCGCCTGACCCGGCACCCTGGTACCAGGGCCGTCCGCCGGTGGGGGCCTGAAGGGGGACGCATCGCCGGGGACGCCGCCCCTAGCGTTGGTCTCGCGGGCGCTGGGTCCGCACACCCATCCTGAGGAGGCAGCGCGCATGATCGTCGCTGAGAACCTGACCAAGCGCTATGGCGCGAAGACCGCCGTGGACGGCGTGAGCTTCACCGTCCAGCCGGGCATGGTGACCGGATTCCTCGGTCCGAACGGCGCCGGGAAGTCCACGACGATGCGCATGATCGTCGGTCTGGACAGCCCCACGAGCGGATCTGTCACCGTCAACGGACGCCGCTACCGCGACCTGCAGGCGCCGCTGCACGAGGTCGGCGCGCTCCTGGACGCGAAGGCGGTGCACACGGGCCGCAGCGCCTTCAACCACCTCCTCGCGATGGCGGCCACGCATGGCATCCCGCGCTCGCGGGTCGACGAGGTCATCGAGATGACGGGCCTGCAGCCGGTCGCCAAGAAGCGCGTGGGGGGCTTCTCCCTCGGCATGGGGCAGCGCCTCGGCATCGCCGTCGCGCTCCTGGGGGACCCGCGCACGCTGATCCTCGACGAGCCCGTCAACGGCCTCGACCCGGAGGGCGTCCTCTGGGTGCGCAACATCACGCGCTACCTCGCCGGCCAGGGGCGCACGGTGCTCCTGTCCTCGCACCTCATGAGCGAGATGGCGCAGACCGCCGACCACCTCATCGTCCTCGGCCGGGGACGCGTGCTGGCCGACGCGCCCGTCGCGGCCGTGGTGGCGGGTGCCACGAGCGGTCTCGTGCGCGTGCGCTCCCCGCACGCCGACCGGCTGGGCCAGGCGGTGTCGCGACCCGACGTCGTGGTGACGAGCGTCGAGCGCGACGTCATCGAGATCACGGGCCTCTCGGCCGCGCAGGTCGGCGACGCCGCACTGTCGGCGGGCGTCGTGCTGCACGAGCTCACGCCCGTCTCGGCGTCCCTCGAGGACGCCTACCTGTCGCTCACGCAGGGCGACGTCGAGTACCACAGCGCCGCAGTCGGCACGACCGAGCAGGAGACCGCACGATGACCGCCACCAGCACCCCCTACGCACCCGCCCCGGTGGCCACGGGCCGTCCCACGCTCTGGCGCCTCATGCGCTCCGAGTGGATCAAGCTCCGCACGCTGCGCTCCACCGTCTGGTGCTTCGCGCTCGTCTTCCTCCTCCTCGCCGGGTTCTCGGCGCTCTTCACCCCGTTCGTCGTGGACCAGCTGGAGGACCAGCTGGGCCTCCCGGGGCTCCCGGCCGCCGACCTGCTGGTGTCCGTCGGCCTCAGCGGCGTCACGCTCTCGATGCTCGTCGCGGGCGTGCTCGGGGTCCTCGTGATCAGTGGCGAGTACTCGACCGGCATGATCCGCTCGTCCTTCAGCGCGGCACCCCGGCGTCTCGGCGTCATCGCCGCGAAGGCGATCGTGTACACGCTCGTGACCTTCGTGGTCACCGCGATCGCCGTCGCCGTGGCCCTCCTGATCGCCCGTGCGTACTTCGCCGCCGCCGGCGCCGAGGTCGACGTCCTCGACGGCGGGTTCCTGCTGTCGGCCCTCGGCGGCGTGCTCTTCGTCGTGCTCATCGGGCTCATGGGCTTCGGGTTCGGCCTCCTGCTGCGCAACGGCGCGGCCGGGATCGGCGCCCTCGTCGGCCTCGTCCTCGTCGTGCCCATCGTCGGCCAGCTGCTCGGCGGCGTGCTCGACTGGGTCCGCGACCTCGAGCCGTACTTCCCCCTGAGCGCGGGCAACCGCCTCTACAGCGGCGGCAACGGCGCTCCCGGGGAGATGGAGTTCTGGCAGGCGTTGCTGGTCATGCTCGCGTGGGTCGCCGTGATCCTCGTCCCCGCCGTCGTGCTCGCCCGGAAGCGGGACGCCTGATCGACGCGGACCGGAGGGCGCCGTCGGGCGCGGCGGACACCGCCGCGCCCGACGGCGTCCGCCTGCCGACCCCGCCCGGCGCGGTCCGCGGGTGGATGGCCCGGCATCCGCGGACGGTCGACGCCGTCATCGCGGTCCTGTTCACCTGGGCGTCCCTCGCCGGCGTCGCCGTCAGCGACATCCGCTCCGACCTCCCCGGGGCCGTGGTCGTGCTCGTCGTCCTGTCGCTCGGCGTGGGCGCGGCGCTGATGCTCCGCCGCAGCCGACCGGTGACCGTGCTCGTCGTGAGCGGGCTCGGCACGGCGGCCTCGGCTCTGATCTCCGGCACCTTCGACTTCGGCGCCCTCCCCCTCGCGCTCTACGCCGTGGCGGTCCACGGATCCTCGCGTCGCGCATGGCTCGGGCTCGGCGGGTCCGCGCTCCTCGCCGCCGTCGTCGTGCCCACCACGGCGCGCAGCGGGCCGCTCGACCTCTCGGTCGCCTCGATGCTGGTGTTCAGCCTCATCCCCATGCTCATCGCGACGCTCATCGGCACGAACGTCGGCGGACGGAAGCGCTACGTGGAGGCGCTGCGGGACCTCGCGGTGCAGCTCGCCCGCGAGCGCGACCAGCAGGCGCGGCTCGCGACGGCGGCCGAGCGCACCCGCATCGCCCGCGAGATCCACGACATCGTCGCCCACGGGATCACGGTCATGGTCACGCTCGCCGACGGCGCGGCGGCCAGCGCCGTCACCCGTCCGGAGCTCGCCCGCGACGCCATGCGCGAGGTCGCGGACGCGGGCCGGTCGTCGCTCTCGGAGATGCGCCGCATGCTCGGCGTGCTCGCCGAGGAGCCGGCCGCCGGCGATGCGACCCCTCCCTCCCTCCGCGCCCCGCAGCCCGGGCACGCCGACCTGGCCGCCCTCGTCGACTCGTTCCGGTCGACCGGCCTGCCCGTCCGCTTCACCACGACGGGCACGCCGCCGGAGGATCCGGGACGCCAGCTCGCCGTGTTCCGCGTGGTGCAGGAGTCCCTGACCAACGCGCTCCGGTACGCGCCGAACGCCGAGCGCGTCGAGGTCCGGGTCGACCACGGGCCCGACCGGATCACCGTGGAGGTCACCGACGACGACCGCACGGGTCCCGTCGTGCCGCCCGTCCCCGGCAGCGGGCGGGGCCTCGTCGGCGTCACCGAGCGCATGGCCGTCTACGGCGGCACCGCGTCCGCCGGGCCTCGCGCGACCGGAGGATGGCGCGTGCTCGCGACGATGCCGGGCGGCTCGCACGACCTGCGCCCGGGCGACCCGCCCGCAGCCCGCGACCCGCACGACACCCGCCCCCGGATCCAGGAGGACCGATGACCGACAGCCGCACCCCCGTCCGCGTGCTCATCGTGGACGACCAGGCGCTCGTGCGCATGGGCTTCCGCATGGTGCTCGACGCCGAGCCCGGGATCGCGGTGGTCGGCGAGGCGGCCGACGGCCGGGCCGCCGTGGCGCGCACGGGCGAGCTGGCGCCCGACGTCGTGCTCATGGACGTGCGCATGCCCGGCATGGACGGCATCGAGGCGACCGCCGAGATCGTCGCGCGGCACCCGGCGACCCGCGTCATCGTGCTCACGACCTTCGACCTCGACGAGTACGCCTTCGCGGGGCTGCGCGCGGGCGCGAGCGGGTTCCTCGTGAAGGACACCCGGCCCGAGCACCTCATGCAGGCGATCCGCGCGGTGGCCGACGGCGACGCCGCCATCTCCCCGCGCGTGACACGGCGCATGATCGAGCTCCTCGGATCCGCGATGCCCGCGGCGGGCAGCGCGGCCGGCACCGGGGAGGGCGCGGCCGACCCGCGCCTCCGGCCGCTGACCGCGCGGGAGCTGGAGGTGCTCACGGCGCTCGCCGAGGGGCTCACCAACCAGGAGATCGCCGGGCGCCTGTACCTGTCCGAGTCGACCGTGAAGACGCACGTGGGGCGGGTGCTCGCGAAGCTCGACGTGCGCGACCGCGTGCAGGCCGTGATCCTCGCGTACGACTGCGGGCTGGTGCGTCCGGGTGCGTGACGGGACGCCCTCGGGGTCGTGGAGCGGCCGTCCGGCGCGAGAGGATGGGCATGCCGGCCGCACGCCGGGACGACCCGTCAGGAGCGCTGTGACCACGACCGCCGCGGACGCGCGCCTCGCCCGCTCCGCCCCCGCCGCGCGCCGGGCCGCGGATCCGCCCGCGGGAGACCCCGGAGCCGGCACGAGCACGGGATCCGACACGGACCTCCTCGAGCGCTCCGCCACCCCGCCGGTGTGGAGCTGCGTGGTCTGGAACGACCCCGTGAACCTCATGACCTACGTCTCCTACGTCTTCCGCAGCTACTTCGGCTTCCCCCGCGAACGGGCCGACGAGCTGATGCTCCGCGTGCACGAGGACGGACGGGCCGTGGTCGCGACCGGGATCCGCGAGGAGATCGAGCGCCACGTCCTCGCGATGCACGGATACGGGCTCTGGGCCACGCTCGAGCGGGTCGACGCGTGAGGGCCTTCCGCGCGCGTCCCGACGGGACGGTCGCCGCGCACCTGGAGCCGCACGAGGTCGCCCTGCTCCGCGGCCTCCTCGGCGAGCTGCGCGGCATCCTCGACGCGGGTGCCGCCCCGGGCGGCGCCGAGGACGGCGGGGCACCCTCGCCCGTCGCCGAGCGGCTCCTGCCCGACGCCTACCCGGACGACGCCGAGGCCTCCGCGGAGTTCCGCCGCTTCACCGCGGACGACCTCACCGAGGCCAAGGCCGCGAACGCGACGACCGTGGAGGCGACGCTCGCCGAGGCCGATGCGCGCGGAGCCGGGCGGCGCGGGCTCCTGGTCGTGCTCGACCCCACCGGAGCGCAGGCCTGGCTCCTCACCCTCAACGACCTCCGGCTGGCGATCTCCGTGCCGCTGCGGATCGACGAGGCCGACGGCTGGCGGGCCCGCGCGCCCCGCGAGAGCGCCGGCCTCTACGACTGGCTGACGTTCGCCCAGGGCTCGCTGATCGAGGCCGTCGACCGCTGACCCGGCGACGCCCAGGCCCCGGCGAGCATGATGGAGGGGACCCGCGGACCCGCCGGCCCACCGGGTCCCGTCCGCAGGAGAGGAGCAGCATGCGCGTCGTCGTCATCGGAGCGACCGGGAACCTCGGGACCGGGGTGCTGCGGCGCCTCCACGCCGCGGGGGCCGAGATCGTGGGCGTCGCCCGGCGCATGCCCGACGCCGCGCTCGAGCCCTACTCCCAGGTGACGTGGCGGCTCGCCGACATCGGCGCCGCGGGCGCCGTCTCCGGGCTGGCCGCGACCATGCGCGGCGCCGACGCGGTGATCCACCTCGGCTGGGCGCTGCAGCCCAACCACCGCGAGCGCGTGATGCACCGCACCAACGTCATCGGCACGGCCCACGTGCTCGAGGCCGTCGCGCAGGCGGGTGTGCCCCAGGTGGTCGTGGCGTCCTCCGTCGGCGCCTACAGCGCGGCGCCCAAGGACCGTCCGCGGGACGAGACCTGGCCCACCGGCGGCATCCACACCTCCCACTACTCGCGGCACAAGGCCGAGAACGAGCGCGCCATGGACGCCTTCGAGGCAGCGCACCCCGAGGTCGTGGTGACGCGCATGCGACCCGGGCTCGTGATGCACGACGAGGCGGCGGCCGAGATCGCCGCGCTGTTCCTCGGCCGCTGGATCCCGACGCGCTGGCTGGGCCTCGCCACGCGGACCCCCGTGCTGCCGCTCCCCCGCCAGCTGGTGTCGCAGGTCGTGCACAACGAGGACGTGGCGGACGCGTTCTGGCGGGCGGTGGAGCGCCGCGCGCCCGGCGCCTTCAACATCGCCGCGGACCCGGTGGTCGACCCCGCCCTGGTGGGGCGCCTCCTCGGGGCGCGCGTCGTCGCCGTGCCGCTGCCGGCCCTTCGCGCGCTCGTCTCCGCGAGCTGGCGCCTCCGCGTGCAGCGGACGGACCCGGGATGGATCGACATCGCCGCGAACGTGCCGGTCATGTCGACGGCCCGCGCCCGCGAGGTGCTGGGATGGGTCCCGGCGCACCCCGCCGAGGACGTCCTGGCCGAGTTCGGACGCGCGTTCGTGCACCGCACCGGACGCGACGGCTCGGCACCGCTCGCCGGATGAGCGACGACGCCGACTTCGTCGCCGCGGCCCTCGAGCGCGAGGGCGCGTGGTACCGCGCGGAGGCCGAGCGGGAGCGCCTGCGGAGCGACCTCGGGTTCGTCGGCGCATCCGTCGGCGCGGTGCGCGGCACCGTGCGGGACCTCGGCCGCCGACGACCGGGCATGACGCGGGACGAGGCGGTGGCGCTCGCCTCCGAGCTGTGGCGCTCGCGCGTGTACGAGATGCGACTCGCGGCCGTCGTGCTGCTGCAGGAGCACGTGGCACGGCTCGACAACGGCGACCTCACCCGCATCGAGGGCTTCGTGCGGGATGCCCGCCTGCGGGACCTCGTGGATCCGCTCGCCCTCGACGTCGTCGGGCCGCTGGTCGAGCGGCTGGCCGGCGCCGGGAGGACGCGCGCCGACGCGGCGCTCGACCGCTGGGCCGGCGAGCAGGACGTGTGGCTCCGCCGTGCCGCACTCCTCGCCCCGTCGCGGCCGCTGCGCGCCGG
>NZ_JAVCVL010000119.1:0-8665 GCF_032917815.1 Clavibacter sp. MX14-G9D
GCACGCCCGTGACCACCACGGCCAGCACCGCGACGGCTGTGGCGTCGACGGCGGAGAGCGGCGGCACGGCGTCGGCCGCAGCCGGGCCACGACGGCCGCGCGGGACCACGCGGTGCAGGCCGTCGCGGATGCGCGAGACGCCGTAGGCGGCCTCGCCCGCCTCCAGGGGCAGGTGCGTCGCCCCGAAGAGCACGTCGGCGAGCGTGCGCTCGCGGATGCGGCGCAGGGTGCGGATCTGCAGCGGCAGCCGCACCAGCACGGGGACGGCCCACCACCAGGCCGGATGCAGCTCCCCCCGGATGCCGGCGGCGCCGAGGTAGAGCGCGATGAGGGCGTAGGACACGAAGCGGAGGACGGGCCCGACGCCGATGCGCAGCGCGGCGAGACGGGCGCGGCGCCGGTCGGCCGCGCCGGCGGGCGACCCGGCGTGCGTGAGCCGGCCGACGTGCCGGTTCCACCGGTCGCGGCGCTCGCGCATCGCGCCCCAGCGGACGGCGGTGTCGACGCGCGCCCGCGCCCCGGGTACGAGCGCGGACCGGTCCTCGCCGGACAGGAGGGCCGTGAGGATCGCATCGGACGGGGCGACGGCCGAGGACGACGCCGGCTCGGGTGCGGGGATGCGGAGCAGCGTGGCGGGCGCCAGCGGGACCGGCCCGGTGAGGCCGAGGTCGATGCCGGTCTCCACCGCGCCCACCGCCCAGTGGCGGTGCAGGAGGCGGAGGGCGGCCGCCAGCGGCCCGCGGGATCCGCTCGGGCGGGGGTCGAGCCGGGCGGAGACGCCGACGGCGTCGGGATCGCGGTCGAGGGCATCGGCGAGGAGCTCGAGCACGCGCGGCTCCAACTCGGCGTCCGGCGACACGAGCAGCACGCGCCCCGGGGCGCCCACCAGGCGGAAGGCGAGGTCGTAGGCCGATCGGAGGGGGCTCTCGCGGGGGCCGCGGTCGATCACGGTGACGGTCGTCGCCGCGGGGCCCGCGCCGTCGGCGGGATGCTCATGCACGCCGTTGAACGTGCGCGCGACCGCGAAGGCGTCGTCGTGGCTGCCGGCCACCACGACGACGACGCGCTCCGGCGGTCGGGTCTGGGTGAGGAGCGACGCGAGGGTGCGCGCGATGGTGGCGCCGGAGTCGCGCGCGACGACGACCGCCGCGACGGCGTCGGGGCCGGCCGCTCCGCGGTGCGCGGACGGGGGCAGGGGGGCGCTCGGGTGGTCCATGGGCCTCTCGACGTCGGGTGCGGTCGGCGGTCGGACCCGGACGGACGCGCACTGCCACGACCGATGTTACGGGCCGCCCGGCTGCGTCCGCGCGAGCACCGCACACCCGCCGCCGGACGGACACCGTCCTAGGCTCGACGCATGACGGACGACGACGCCCCCGACCACGGATCGACGGACCGGGAGGGCGCCGCGGCGGCGCACGGGCCGAGCATCGTGTGGCTGCGCGACGACCTGCGCGTGGCCGACAACCCGGCGCTGCACGCGGCGGTCGAGCGGGGCGAGCCGGTCGTGGTGCTGTACGTGCTCGACGAGGAGAGCGACGGGATCCGCCCGCTCGGCGGCGCCGCCCGCTGGTGGCTGCACATGAGCCTGTCGCGCCTCGGGGAGTCGCTCCGGGACCTCGGCTCGCCGCTCGTGCTGCGTCGCGGACCGGCCGCGCGCGTGCTCGCCGAGCTCGTCGAGGAGACCGGGGCCGGCGCCGTGCTCTGGAACCGGCGCTACGGCGGGGCGGAGATCGCGGTCGACACCGGCATCAAGAAGGACCTGGGGGACCAGGGCCTCGACGTCCGCAGCTTCCAGGGGTCGCTCCTGGTGGAGCCGTGGACCGTGACCAACAAGCAGGGCGAGCCGTTCCGCGTGTACTCGCCGTTCTGGAAGACCGCGCAGGAGCGCGAGGAGCCGCGGAAGCCCCTCCCCGCGCCCACGGGGCTCGACGCGCCGCGGAAGCGCCCTCGGACGGACGACCTCGACGACTGGGGTCTGCTGCCGACGAGGCCGGACTGGGCGGGCGGGCTCCGCGAGTCCTGCGACCCGGGTGAGGCGGCGGGGCTGCAGCGCCTCGAGGACTTCGTCCACCACGAGCTCGAGGACTACGCCGCCCAGCGCGACGAGCCCGCGGCGATGACCACCTCGCGGCTGTCGGCGTACCTGCGCTGGGGCGAGGTGAGCCCGTTCCAGGTCTGGCACCGGGTGCAGCGCACGCGCGGCAGGAAGGTCGGCGGCGACGAGGTCAACGCCACGAAGTTCCTGTCCGAGCTCGGATGGCGGGAGTTCAGCTACCACCTGCTGTACCACCAGCCCGACCTCGCCACCCGGAACTTCAGCCCGCGGTTCGACGGCTTCCCGTGGGAGGAGCCGACCGACGAGACGCTGGGCGCCTGGCAGCGCGGGCAGACCGGCGTGCCGCTCGTCGACGCCGGCATGCGCGCGCTCTGGAAGGACGGCCACCTGCACAACCGCGTGCGCATGGTCGTCGCGTCGTTCCTCATCAAGAACCTGCTGATCGACTGGCGCCTCGGGGAGCAGTGGTTCTGGGACACGCTCGTCGACGCGGACTCCGCCAACAACGCCGCCAGCTGGCAGTGGGTCGCCGGGTCCGGAGCCGACGCGGCGCCCTACTTCCGCGTGTTCAACCCGGTGCTGCAGGGGCAGAAGTTCGACCCGGCGGGCGAGTACATCCGCTCGTACGTGCCGGAGCTCGCGCACGCGCCCCGGGACGTGGTGCACGAGCCGTGGAAGGCCCAGGGCGACCTGGTGGCGAGCGCCGAGGACGACGCGGACTCCACGGCCGACGGCGGTCTCGCGGCCTATCCGTCGCCCATCGTCGACCTCAAGGAGTCCCGGCGTCGTGCGCTCGCGGCGTACGACGAGGTCAAGGACCGCTGACGCGCGAGGGGCCGGCGCGCGGATCGCGCACCGGCCCCGGCGTGACGCGTCGGCGGCGGATCAGGAGCGGTCGTCCGCCCGGTCCTCGCGGCCGAGGCGCTCGTCGCGGTCGTGGCGCTCGCGGATCCCGCGGCCGCGCTTCACGTCCTCGCGCTCCAGGGCGGCCTTCTTGTCGCTCACGGCGGTGTCCCGCGGCGGCAGCTGGATCGTCTCCTCCGCCGCGATGCCGGCCTGCAGCTGACGGCCCCGCTCGAGCTCCGCGTCGAACTCGGCGCCGAACAGCAGCGCGAGGTTCGCGATCCAGAGCCAGAGCAGGAAGACCACGACGCCGGCGAGCGCGCCGTAGTTCTTCGCATAGCTGGAGAAGTTCGTGACGTAGAACGCGAAGCCGAGCGAGGCCACGACCAGCACGACGAGCGCGATGGCCGCGCCCATGCTCATCCACCGGAACCTCGGCTGCTTCGCGTTCGGGGTGGCGTAGTAGAGGATCGCGATCAGCAGGACGATCGCGAACGCGAGCACCGGCCACTTGGCGATGGACCACACGACCTGCACGGTCTGCCCGAGCCCGAGCGCCTCCCCGATGGCGTCGGTGACGGGACCGGAGATCGCGATGATGAGCCCGCAGACGAGCAGGAGCACGATGCCGATGACCGTGACGGCGAGCTGCGTGGGCTTGAGCTTCCAGAACGGGCGGCCCTCCGGGATCTCGTAGACCCGGTTCATCGCCCGGCTGAAGGCCCCGACGTAGCCGGAAGCCGACCAGACGGCCAGCACGATGCCCGAGACGAGCGCGAAGCCGGCTGCCGGCGAGTCCACGAAGCCCTCGATGACGGGGCCGAGGAGCTCCACCGCCTGGGGTGCGATCGGCTGGACCACCTCGGTCACCGCGTCCACGGTGCTCTGCCCCTGTCCGAACACGCCGAGCAGCGAGATGATCGCGATGAGCGCCGGGAACAGCGACAGGACCGCGTAGTAGGTCAGCGACGCGGCGATGTCGGTGCACTGGTCGGAGCCGAACTCGCGCATGGTCTTGCGGAGGACGTACTTCCACGACGGCTTCTCGATGTCCGTCGGGGAGTCGGGCTTGCGCGCGTCGTCCTGGTCGGGCCGGTCCTCGATGGTGCCGGCTGTGTCTCGTCCTGCCACTGGTGCCTCCGTGGTGATCGGTGCGGGTCGGGTCCCCTCCCCCAGCGTGGCCCGCGGCGGGCGGCGCGCATAGCCCGGACGGCGGCCGCACCGTGCCCGCGCGGCGGCTGCAGCGCGCCCGGCCGCGTCCGCGCTGCCCGCGGGGGTCTCGTACACTCGCCGGGGGCCACGCGCGACCTCGGATCCGGCACCCGCCGGAACATCCGCCCGCCGCCGCGCGTTGCCCTCGTGATCGCCCCGCGATCACCGTGCTCCGCCGACGCGCGCACGGACGCCGCCCGGCAGAGGAGGACGCATGCTGCGCACCATGATGACCGCGAAGATCCACCGCGCCACGGTGACGCACGCCGACCTGCACTACGTGGGCTCGGTGACGGTCGACCGCGACCTGCTCGACGCCGCCGACATCCTCGTGGGCGAGCGCGTGAGCATCGTCGACGTCACCAACGGGGCCCGGCTCGACACCTACACGATCGCGGGCGAGCGCGGCAGCGGCGTGCTCGGGATCAACGGCGCCGCCGCCCACCTCGTGGGCGTGGGGGACGTGGTGATCCTCATCGCGTACGGGCAGATGACGACCGAGGAGGCCCGTGCCCTCGAGCCGCACGTGGTGCACGTCGACGCGCGGAACCGGATCGCCCGCGTGGACGCCGATCCCACGGCGCCGCCCGCGCCGGGCCTCGAGCGCTCGCCGCTCTCCGAGCCGGCCTGACCCGCGTCCTCCCCCGAGCCCAGCACTGTACTGGGTCCCCCAAACGACGGACAGAGGCCGATCCCCCCAATACGGGGTACATTCCCGCGCAAGCCGGAGGAACGCCAGGATGCCGGGCTACCGTGGAGGCATCCGGTACGGCTCTTCGGGTGAGCTGTACCGCACCAGCCGGTTCGTCTGCGGGTAACAGACGTTCACGTGCGCAGTCCGGCCCGGGCCTCGAAGGTCCGGGCCGGTCTCATTCCCCCGTCGGTCCGTCCGGATCCGCCGCGTCGAGCGGCGCCCCGCGACCGGTCGACCTCAGCGCTCCTCGGCGCGTCGACGGCGGCGCTCGTCGCGCTCGGCGTCCGCGGCCGCGGCCTCCTCGGGCGTCGGCGCGGTGCCGCCGAGGTGGCGCGGCTGCCACCACGCGCCGCGCCCGTCGACCGGATAGTCGGCCTGCAGGCGGTCGACCAGCCCCTGGAGCTCCCCGCGCAGGGCGTCGGTGACGACGCGCGGATCCGCGTCCGGCGCCACCGGGATCCGCTCGCCCACGCGGAGGTGCACGGGGACGCCGATGCGGTCGCTCACGCGGATGCGGCGGTTCTTCGTCAGCAGCCGGTGCCCGCCCCATACGGCGACGGGGACGATGGGGACGCCGGCCTCGGCGGCCAGCCGGGCCGCCCCCGTCTTCAGCTCGCGCACGCGGAACGACGCGCTCACTCCCGCCTCGGGGAACACGCCCACGAGCTCCCCGGCGCGGAGCGCCGCGACGGCGTCGGCGTAGGCCGCGGCACCCGCCGTCATGTCGACGCTGATGTGGCGCATGCGGCGCAGGACCCAGCCGACGCCGGGCTGGTCGAACGCGCCCTTCTTCGCCATGAAGCGGATGCGGCGGCGGCCGTGCAGCCACGTCGCCCACTCGACTAGGGCGAACTCGAGGTACCCGAAGTGCGTCATCGCGATGACGGCGCCCCCGGTCTCGGGGATCCGCTCCCGTCCGTCGGCGACCAGGCGGAGGCGGAGGGACCCGAAGAGCGCGCGGCCCAGGATCACGGCGGTCCCGTAGACGGGCTCGCGGGTGCGGCGGCTCATGCCACGACCCTAGGGGCCCTGCCTCGCCGCGCGCCGGGAGCCGACGCTCGCCGGACCGGCTCGTCGGCTCCCGTCGCTCCGCCGCGGCCCGGCGGCAGCCCGGCGGCAGCTCAGCGGCGGCGCTTGGCGGGATCCAGCCAGTAGTTGGAGAACCCCGTGTCGGCCGGGTTCACGTTCTGGCCGGGCGGCACGATCTCGTCGATGCGGTCGAGCGTCGCGGCGTCGAGCTCCAGGGTCGCGGCGTCGAGCTGGGACTCGAGCTGCTCCATGGTGCGCGGGCCGATGATCGCGCTGGTGACCGCCGGGTGGCGCAGCACGAACGCCAGCGCCAGGTGCACGAGCGGCACGCCGAGCTCGTCGGCGAGGGCGCCCAGCTGGTCGGCGGCCTCGAGCTTCGGGTCGGACGGGTCGTAGCGGGACGGGTCGCGGTCGTTGCGGTGCGTCTTGGGCATCTCCTGGCCCTTGCGGTACTTGCCGGAGAGCCATCCGCCGGCGAGCGGGCTCCAGACGAGCGTGCCCATGCCGTGCCGCTGGGTGGTGGGAAGGAGGTCCGCCTCGATTCCGCGCGTGAGGAGCGAGTAGGGCGGCTGCTCCGTGACGAAGCGCGCCGTGCCCCGCTCGCGGGCGGCCCACTGGGCCTCGACGACCTGGCTGGGCTGGAACGTGGACGACCCGATGTAGCGCACCTTGCCCTGGGAGACCAGGTCGGTGAGGGCGCCGAGGGTCTCCTCGATGTCGGTGTGCTCGTCCGGCCGGTGCATCTGGTACAGGTCGATGTAGTCGGTGCCGAGGCGGCGCAGCGAGTCCTCGACGGCCCGCATGATCCAGCGGCGCGACCCGCCGCGGTGGTTCGCCTCCGGCTTCATGCCGTTGAAGAACTTGGTGGCGAGGACGATGTCGTCCCGGCGGCCGGACTGCGCGATCGCCCTGCCAACGATCTCCTCCGACTCGCCGTAGGCGTAGATGTCGGCCGTGTCGATGAAGGTGATCCCGGCGTCGATGGCGCGGTGGATCACGCGGATGGACTTCTCGTGGTCGGTCTCGCCCCATGCGCCGAACATCATGGTGCCGAGGCAGAGGCGCGAGACCTCCACGCCCGTGCGTCCGAGGTGGGTGGTGGGCTGCTCCGTGGACTGCTCTGTCATGAGCGCCACGCTACGCGCTAGGAGTCGGCGCGGCCGCTCTCGGCGCCGGCATCGGCGCCGTCGGACGCCGGTGCGACGTCGGCCTCGGTGGACGCGCCGGGCTCGACCGTGGCCTGGGCCTCGTCGTCCATCGTCTCCAGCGTGATGTCGGCCTCGGGGGCCTCCTGGCCGTCGGCGTCGAGCGGCACGATGTAGTCGCCGAGGCGGCGGCGGGCCGCCTCCTCGCGCTGCACGCGGATGCGCTCGAGCTTCTCCTCGCGCAGGCGCAGGCGCTCGGTGTCGACCTCGACCCGGCGGACGGTGACGCCGCGGGTGGGGCCGGCGGCCTTCGCCGGGGTCGTCTTGCGGGACGGCTCGCGCTTCGCGGCCTCGCTCGCGGGCTTCCGCGACGGGGCGGTGCCCGACTTCGCGGCGGCCGAGGCGGGCTTCGTCGACACGGCCGGCGGCTTCCCGGAGCCCGGGCAGCGCTCGTGGTTCCGGCCGTGGTCGAGGATGTTGCCCGTGGCCATGCCGACGGGGTTCGCCTTGCCGCAGACCGAGCACTTCGTCGCGGGGGTTGCTGCCACGTTCGATACCACTTTCCATCGCCGCGCCGTCGCCGGACCGAGGATGCCGGTCGGCCGGACGGCGCCTGACCACGGTACCCGACGCACGAGGTGCGGGGATACCGGGCTCCCCCGGTCCGGGCGCGTCAGGCGGGGACGCAGGTGGTGCGCATCCGCACCACCACGGCGCCGTCGGCCTCCTCGACCTCCAGGTCGACCGTCACGGACGCGAGCTCGTGGAGGCCGGCGAGGTGCGTCCCGCCGCACGGGATCCGCGCCGTGTCGTCGGGCAGCTCGCAGACCCAGGAGCGGCGCGAGGTGAGCAGGTCGCCCTCGCGCTCGATCCGCGCGGCCGCTCCCGAGGCCACCCACCCGGCGAGCGTGGCGTCGACCTCGGCGCGCACCTCGTCGAGGCGCTCGAGGAGCGCGGCGGGCACGAAGCCCTTCTTCCGGAGCGACTTGCCGAGCCGGTAGACGTCGACCGACGACCACGGGCCGATGCGCGAGGTCCCGATGGCGAGCGCGTCGAAGCCCGGGGCGCCGAGGGCGTCCCGCGGGACCTCCTTGGTCCACGCGGCGGCCAGCGCGCGGTCGAGGGCGAGGGAGGCGAGGTGGCAGCCCGTGTGGCCGGCCGAGAGCGCCCGGCGGTGCTCGGGATCCACGGCGACCTCGGCCGCGTCGCCCGCGCGCACGTCGGCGTCGCCCGCGACGACGTGGACGGCGACGAACGACCAGCCGTCGGCGCCCTTCTTGACGGGCACGTCCGCGCCCACGTGCAGCGCGGCCCCGCCCTCCGCCGGATCCGTCCCGGCCGCCCCGACGAGGCAGTCGAGCACCTCGATGGCGGCTCCCCGCACCCGGAGGACGGCGCGGTCCGCGGGCTGGTCGGGCCAGGCCGCGTCGACCGGGTGGCAGGCGGTCGCGTCGAGGACGACCGCGAGGGTCCCGTCGTCGCGGGCGTCGACGCGGAGGACCGTGCCCTCGGAGGCGACGGCTCCCGCCGGGTAGGTGACGCGGGTGGGCGGCAGGGCGACGGCGCCCGCGGAGGTGGAGGTCATGGCGGCTCCCGGTTCGGTGTGCCCCGATCCTCCCAGAGCCGGCGCGGCGCACCGGCCCCGCGGATCACGTCCCCGCGCCCCGGGCGGGCGCCCGCCCG
>NZ_JAVCVL010000012.1:0-34001 GCF_032917815.1 Clavibacter sp. MX14-G9D
GCCTCGGCGTCGGCATCGTCGGCGCCGGCCGCGTCGGCCCGGTGCTCGGCGCGGCGCTCGCGGGCGCGGGTCACGCGATCACCGGCATCTCGGCCGTGTCGGCGGCGAGCCGGGAGCGCGCCGACTCGATGCTCCCCGGCGTCCCCGTCCTCGCGATCCCGGAGCTCATCGAGCGCAGCGAGCTCGTCGTCCTCGCCGTCCCGGACGCCGAGCTGCCGGGGCTCGTCGCGGGCCTCGCGGCCACGGGCGCGTGGCAGGCCGGCCAACTGGTCGTGCACACGTCGGCCGCGCACGGCATCCAGGTGCTCGCGCCCGCGTTCGGCGCAGGCATCATCCCCCTCGCGATCCACCCGGCCATGTCGTTCACCGGCACGAGCATGGACCTCGGCCGCATGGCGGAGAGCTGGTTCGCCGTCACCGCCCCCGCGCCCGTGCTCCCCATCGCGCAGGTGCTCGTGGTGGAGATGGGCGGCGAGCCCGTCGTCGTGGAGGAGCGCGACCGCGCGGCGTACGCCGAGGCCATCGCGACGGCCACGACGTTCTCCACGGCCATCGTCGACCAGGCGGCGGGCCTCCTTGCCGGCATCGGCGTCGAGGAGCCCGGGCGCATGCTCGGCCCGCTGATCCGCTCCGCCGTGGACGACGCCCTCCGCCGCTCCTCCCCGTCGGGCGGCGCGCGCCTCACCACGCGCGACGTGCCGCCGCCGGCGGACGAGGGCGGCGCGCCGCACTAACCTGGCGTGTCCGCGTCCCGAGCACCCGAGGAGCCCGAAGGCATGTCGAACCCCGCGCCCGCCGTCGTCACCGGCATCGCCGAGCTGCGCGCCCGCATCCGCGACCACCGTTCCGCGCGCGCCGCCGCCGACGAGGCGTCGACCGTCGTGCTCGTGCCCACCATGGGCGCGCTGCACGAGGGGCACCTGGCGCACGCCCGCCGTGCCCGCGAGCTCGGCTCGCTGGTCGTCGTCTCGGTGTTCGTCAACCCGCTCCAGTTCGGCGCCGGCGAGGACCTCGACGCCTACCCCCGCACGCTCGACGCCGACGTCGCCGCCCTCGCGGAGACCGGGGTCGACCTCGTCTTCGCCCCGTCGGCCGCCGAGATGTACCCGGACGGCCCCGCCCGCATCCGCGTCACCGGCGGCTCCGTCGCGCTCACGCTCGAGGGGCGCTCCCGCCCGGGCCACTTCGACGGCATGCTCACGGTCGTGGCGAAGCTGCTGCACATCGTGGCGCCCGACGTCGCCACGTTCGGCCGGAAGGACGCGCAGCAGCTGCACCTCGTCCGCCGCATGGTGCACGACCTCGACCTGCCGGTCCGCATCGAGGACCTGGAGACCGTCCGCGAGCCCGACGGACTCGCCCTCTCCAGCCGCAACCGCTACCTCGACGACCGGGAGCGCCGCGCCGCGCGGGTCCTCCCCGCGGCCCTCGAGGCCGCCCAGAGCGCCGGGTCCCGCGGCATCGACGCCGTCATCGCGGCGGCGCAGTCGGTGGTCATGGGCGAGCCCGCCGTGTCCCTCGACTACTTCCAGGTGGTGGATCCGACCACCTTCGAGACCGTGGACGACGGCTTCCGCGGCGTCGCGCTCGCCGTCATCGCCGCCCGCGTCGGCAGCACGCGCCTCATCGACAACGAGACCGTCGTCATCGCCTGAGCGAGGTCGGGCGACCGCCCGCGCCGCCGTGCCCGGGCCCCGCCGGCACCTGCGAGAATCGAGGAGGCCGACCGGCCGCCCGCCCCCCCTGACCCGCGAGGATCCGTCCGCACATGACCGACACCCCCGGAACGCCCGCGACGCCCGCGACCCCCACGGCCACGGCCCCCGAGGGGTCCGCCGAGGACATCGCCGAGCAGAAGGCCGTGCGCCTCGCGAAGCGCGACCGCCTCAACGCCGAGGGCGGCCTCGGCGGCGGCGCGTACCCCGTGCAGGTCCCGGTGACCACGACCATCCCGGCCGTCCGCGCGGAGTTCGGGGACCTGGCGCCGGGCGAGGAGACCGACCGCGTGGTCGGCATCGCGGGGCGCGTCGTCCACTACCGCAACACCGGCAAGCTCTGCTTCGCCACGCTCCAGGCGGGCGACGGCACGCGCATCCAGGCCATGATCTCGCTCGCCGAGGTCGGCGAGGACGCGCTCGCGGCATGGAAGGACCTCGTCGACCTAGGCGACCACGTCTTCGTCGCGGGCCGGGTCATCGCCAGCCGCAAGGGCGAGCTGTCCGTCATGGCCGCCGAGTGGCGCATCGCCAGCAAGGCGCTCCTGCCCCTGCCGAACCTGCACTCCGAGCTCTCCGACGAGACCCGCGTCCGCAGCCGCTACCTCGACCTCATCGTGCGCGACCAGGCCCGGAGGAACGTCCTCGACCGGGCACGGGTGAACGCGTCCATGCGCGAGACCTTCCGCCTCCGCGGCTACGTCGAGGTCGAGACGCCCATGCTCCAGGTCATGCACGGCGGCGCCTCCGCGCGCCCGTTCGTCACGCACTCCAACGCGTTCGACACGGAGATGTACCTCCGCATCGCGCCGGAGCTGTACCTGAAGCGCGCGGTGGTCGGCGGCATCGACCGCGTCTTCGAGATCAACCGCAACTTCCGGAACGAGGGCGCCGACTCAACGCACAGCCCCGAGTTCGCGATGCTCGAGGCCTACGAGGCGTACGGCGACTACACCTCCATCGCCGAGCTCACGCAGACGCTCGTGCAGGACGCCGCCATGGCCGTCGCCGGGAGCCACGTCGTCACGTGGGCCGACGGCACGGAGTACGACCTCGGCGGCGAGTGGGACCGCATCTCCATGTACGGCTCGCTGAGCGCGGCGGCCGGCGTCGAGATCACGCCCGCCACCACCGTCGAGGAGCTGCAGGCCATCGCCGACCGCGAGGGCGTCGTCGTGCCGTTGAGCACGCACGGGAAGCTCGTCGAGGAGCTCTGGGAGCACTTCGTGAAGGGCGGCCTCGAACGCCCGACCTTCGTGCTCGACTTCCCCGTGGAGACCTCCCCCCTCACGCGCGCGCACCGCTCCATCGAGGGCGTCGTCGAGAAGTGGGACCTCTACATCCGCGGCTTCGAGCTGGCCACCGGCTACTCCGAGCTGGTCGATCCGGTCGTGCAGCGCGAGCGCTTCCTCGACCAGGCCCGCCAGTCGGCGCGGGGCGACGACGAGGCGATGCCGCTCGACGAGGAGTTCCTCCGCGCGCTCGAGCACGGCATGCCGCCGTCGGGCGGCATGGGCATGGGGGTCGACCGGCTCCTCATGGCCATCACCGGCCTCGGCATCCGCGAGACCATCCTGTTCCCCCTAGTGAAGTAGGCGACCATGCCCCTCGGACCGAACGGCACCGACCCCAAGAAGCCCACCACCGCGCGCTACGCGCTCTGGATCATCGTCGGCGGCATCGCCGTCGTCATGATCGGCCAGGGCGTCTACGGCATCCTCACGTAGAGCACGGCGTATCCTCCTCACATGGATGCTTTCTGGGCGAGCGCGATCTGGTCGCTCCTCCCCACCCTCGGCGTGGGCCTGATCTTCTGGTTCATCATGCGCGCGGTCATCCAGGCCGACAAGCAGGAGCGGAAGGCGTACGCGGCCATCGAGGCCAAGGAGCGCGCCCGCATGGGCGTGCCCGCGCCCGACGCCGACCGCTAGCCCGCCCGCAGCCCCGCACCCGCGCCGGAAGCCGGCCCGCGCCTGCCCGGCGGAGCCCTGCCGGACCGACTGCCGCACCGCCCGCCGCATCGCGTCACGCCCACGGCGAACAGGGGCATGCACTGCCGGGACCCGTCGTTACTCTCTACATATCGGCACCGGCCCCCTGCCCCGGTGCCCAGGGAGATACAGATGTTCGAGAGATTCACCGACCGCGCTCGTCGCGTCGTCGTCCTGGCCCAAGAAGAGGCCAAGATGCTCAACCACAACTACATCGGGACCGAGCACATCCTGCTCGGCCTCATCCACGAGGGCGAAGGCGTGGCCGCCAAGGCCCTGGAGTCGCTCGGCATCTCCCTCGATGCCGTCCGCGAACAGGTCCAGGACATCATCGGCCAGGGCCAGCAGCAGCCCACGGGTCACATCCCGTTCACGCCGCGCGCGAAGAAGGTCCTGGAGCTGTCGCTCCGCGAGGCCCTCCAGCTCGGCCACAACTACATCGGCACCGAGCACATCCTCCTCGGCCTCATCCGCGAGGGCGAGGGCGTCGCCGCCCAGGTGCTCGTCAAGCTCGGCGCCGACCTCAACCGCGTGCGCCAGCAGGTCATCCAGCTCCTGTCCGGCTACCAGGGCAAGGAGGCGGTCGCCGTCGGCGGCGAGACCCAGCAGAGCGCGCAGGCGGGCAGCACGGTCCTCGACCAGTTCGGGCGCAACCTCACGCAGGCCGCGCGCGACGGCAAGCTCGACCCCGTCATCGGGCGCGAGAAGGAGATCGAGCGCGTGATGCAGATCCTGTCGCGCCGCTCCAAGAACAACCCCGTCCTCATCGGCGAGCCCGGCGTCGGCAAGACCGCCGTCGTCGAGGGCCTGGCGCAGGCCATCGTCAAGGGCGACGTCCCGGAGACGCTGAAGGACAAGCAGCTCTACACGCTCGACCTCGGCTCGCTCATCGCCGGGTCCCGCTACCGCGGCGACTTCGAGGAGCGCCTGAAGAAGGTCACCAAGGAGATCCGCACCCGCGGCGACATCATCACCTTCATCGACGAGATCCACACCCTCGTCGGCGCGGGTGCCGCCGAGGGCGCGATCGACGCGGCCAGCATCCTCAAGCCGCTCCTCGCGCGCGGCGAGCTGCAGACCATCGGCGCCACGACGCTCGACGAGTACCGCAAGCACTTCGAGAAGGACGCGGCCCTCGAGCGCCGCTTCCAGCCGATCCAGGTGCAGGAGCCCTCGCTGCCGCACACGATCAACATCCTCAAGGGCCTGCGCGACAAGTACGAGGCGTTCCACAAGGTGTCCATCACCGACGGCGCCATCGTCTCGGCCGCCAACCTCGCGGACCGCTACATCGCCGACCGGTTCCTGCCGGACAAGGCCATCGACCTGATCGACGAGGCCGGCGCGCGCCTGCGCCTCTCGATCCTGTCGGCGCCGCCGGAGCTGCGCGAGTTCGACGAGCGCATCTCCACGGTCCGCGTGGCCAAGGAGACCGCCATCGAGGACCAGGACTTCGAGAAGGCCGCGAGCCTGCGCGACGAGGAGAAGAACCTCCTCGGCGAGCGCCTCCGCCTCGAGAAGCAGTGGCGCTCGGGCGACGTCCGCACCACCGCCGAGGTCGACGAGGGCCTGATCGCGGAGGTCCTGGCCCAGGCCACGGGCATCCCGGTGTTCAAGCTGACGGAGGAGGAGTCCTCGCGGCTCGTCTTCATGGAGAAGGCGCTGCACCAGCGGGTCATCGGCCAGGAGGAGGCCATCTCGGCGCTCTCCAAGACCATCCGCCGCACCCGCGCGGGCCTCAAGGACCCGCGTCGTCCCTCGGGATCGTTCATCTTCGCCGGCCCCACGGGCGTCGGCAAGACCGAGCTCGCGAAGGCCCTGGCGGAGTTCCTGTTCGACGACGAGGACGCCCTCATCTCGCTCGACATGAGCGAGTACGGCGAGAAGCACACCGTGAGCCGCCTCTTCGGCGCCCCTCCCGGGTTCGTGGGCTTCGAGGAGGGCGGCCAGCTCACCGAGAAGGTGCGCCGCAAGCCGTTCTCCGTGGTGCTGTTCGACGAGATCGAGAAGGCCCACCCGGACATCTTCAACTCGCTCCTCCAGATCCTGGAGGAGGGGCGCCTGACGGATGGCCAGGGTCGCGTCGTCGACTTCAAGAACACGGTCATCATCATGACCACCAACCTCGGCACCAAGGACATCACGGGTGCCCCGGTCGGGTTCCAGGTCGAGAACAACGCCGCGAACTCGTACGAGCGCATGAAGGGCAAGGTCAGCGAGGAGCTGAAGAAGAACTTCAAGCCCGAGTTCCTCAACCGCGTGGACGACACCATCGTGTTCCCGCAGCTGTCGAAGCCCGAGCTGCTCCAGATCGTCGACCTGTTCGTGAAGCGCCTGTCGGACCGCATGATGGACCGCGACCTGACGATCACGCTCGAGACCGCCGCGAAGGAGCGCCTCATCGAGGTCGGCTTCGACCCGTCGCTCGGTGCCCGGCCGCTCCGCCGCGCCGTGCAGCACGAGATCGAGGACCGGCTGTCGGAGCGCATCCTGCAGGGCGAGCTCAACGCGGGCGACCACGTGCACGTGGACTACGTGGACGGGCAGTTCACGTTCCTCACCACGCAGCGCGAGGGCCTGCCGGTCGCGGCCGGCATCGGCACGGGGCCGAGCACCCCGGACCTCGCCATCACCAGCGACTAGTCACCGGCTCCGCACCGACGGCCCGTCGTCCCCGAGAGGGGGCGGCGGGCCGTCGCCGTGTCCGGGCATCCGCCGAGCGGCGCCCGGCTGTCGCGTCCGTCCGCCGCGGGGCAGGATGGACGGGGGCGGAACCGCCCCACGAAGGAGATGCTCGCTGATGAGAATTGCCGTCACCGGAGGCTCGGGGAAGCTCGGCCGCCACGTCGTGGCCGACCTGCGCGCCCACGGACACGAAGTCACCAACATCGACCAGGTCGGGGAGCGCGGATCCGGCTACGTCCGCGTCGACACCACCGACTACGGCCAGGTCGTCGACGCCGTGTTCGGCGTCCAGGACCTGCACGACGGGTTCGACGCGATCGTGCACCTCGCCGCGATCCCGGCCCCCGCGATCCTGAGCGACGTGGCCACCTTCCACAACAACATGCTCACGAGCTTCAACGTGTTCCAGGCCGCGCGCCGGGCGGGCATCACGAAGATCGTCTACGCGTCGAGCGAGACCGTGCTCGGCCTGCCGTTCGACGTGCCGCCGCCGTACCTCCCCGTGGACGAGGAGTACCCGGCGCAGCCGAACAGCACCTACTCGCTGGTGAAGCACCTCGAGGAGCAGATGGCCATCGAGCTCTGCCGCTGGGATCCGGAGCTGCAGGTCACGGCGCTGCGGTTCTCGAACGTCATGGACGTCGACGACTACGACGCGTTCCCCGGCTACGACGCCGACGCGCTCGCGCGGAAGTGGAACCTGTGGGGCTACATCGACGGCCGCGACGGCGCGCAGGCGGTCCGCAAGGCGCTCGAGCACGACGGCCGCGGCTTCGACCGTTTCATCGTCGCCAACGCCGACACGGTGATGAGCCGCTCGAGCGCCGAGCTCGCCGCGGAGGTGTTCCCGGGCGTCGAGGTCACCCGGGAGCTGGGGGAGCACGAGACCCTGCTGTCCATCGACAAGGCGCGCCGGATCCTCGGCTACGAGCCCGAGCACACCTGGCGCGACCACGCGCCGGCCGAGACGGGCGACGACCCGGTCGCCGGTCACCCGTCGTGAGGGCCGCGTCATGAGGTACGTCCGCCTCGGCAGCACGGGCACCGAGGTCTCGGCCCTGGCCCTCGGCTGCATGAGCTACGGCGAGCCGACGCGGGGCGGCCACGCGTGGACGCTCCCGGAGGAGGACTCGCTCCCGCTGATCCGCCGTGCGGTGGAGCTCGGCATCACCTTCTTCGACACCGCGAACGTGTACTCCGACGGGTCGAGCGAGGAGATCACGGGCCGGGCCCTGAAGGAGCTCACGCGGCGCGAGGAGGTGGTCATCGCCACCAAGGTGCACGGCGCCATGGGGGAGGGGCCGAACTCGCGCGGGCTGTCGCGGAAGCACATCATGTGGCAGATCGACGAGAGCCTCCGGCGCCTCGGGACCGACTACGTGGACCTCTACCAGATCCACCGGTTCGACCCCGCGACCCCGCTGGAGGAGACGCTCGAGGCGCTCGACGACCTCGTGCGCGCCGGCAAGGTGCGCTACCTCGGCGCCTCCTCGATGGACGCGTGGCGCTTCTCGAAGGCGCTGCACCTCCAGCGGGCGAACGGCTGGGCGCGCTTCGTCACCATGCAGGACCACTACAACCTCGTGAACCGGGAGGAGGAGCGCGAGATGCTGCCCCTCTGCGAGGACGAGGGCGTCGGATCGCTGCCGTGGAGCCCGCTCGCGCGCGGGCGGCTCACGCGCGACTGGGACGCGACGACCGACCGGAGCGCGACGGACGAGTTCGGCAAGACGCTCTACTCGGCCCAGGAGGACTCGGACCGCCGGGTCGCCGCGGCCGTCGCGGAGGTGGCCGAGGCGCGCGGGATCCCGCGGGCGCAGGTGGCGCTCGCGTGGGTGTCGCGGAACCCCGTCGTCACCGCGCCCATCGTGGGCGGCACGAGGGTGTCGCACATCGAGGACGCGGTCGCATCCCTCGACCTCGAGCTCACGGACGACGAGGTCGCCCGGCTCGAGGAGCACTACGTGCCGCACGCGGTCGTCGGGTACTGAGCGGCGTCCGGACGGCCCCCGCGGGGTCGTCCGGACGCCCTCCCGCACCCCTGGGCGCCGAGCGCATGCGCGAGTAGCGTCGCCGTCACACCACGACGGCGAGGGGATCGACATGACCGGCGACGGGCTCTCCACCATCCGCACCGACATCCCGGCCCGGATGGACCGCCTGCCGTGGGCGCGCTGGCACTGGCTCATCGTGGTGGGGCTCGGCACCGTCTGGATCCTCGACGGGCTCGAGGTCACCATCATCGGCGCGATCGGCAGCCGCCTCACCGACCCCGAGGCGGGCCTCGGCCTGTCGCCGTCGGACATCGGCCTCGCCGCGGCGATCTACGTCGCGGGCGCGTGCGCCGGCTCGCTCGTCTTCGGCTACCTCACCGACCGCTTCGGCCGGAAGAGGCTGTTCATCGCGACGCTCGGCCTGTACCTGCTCGCCACCGTCGCCACGGCGTTCTCGTTCAACCCCGTCTTCTTCTTCGTCTGCCGCTTCCTCACGGGCGCGGGCATCGGGGGCGAGTACGCGGCCATCAACTCCGCCATCGACGAGCTGATCCCCGCCCGGCGCCGCGGCATGGTCGACCTCGCCATCAACGGCTCGTACTGGCTGGGCGCGGCCTTCGGTGCGGTCATCTCCGTGCTGCTGCTGAACGAGTCCTTCCTCGCCGCCGACGTCGGCTGGCGCGTGGCCTTCGGCCTGGGCGCCGTCCTCGGCGTCGTGATCCTCCTGGTGCGCCGGAACGTGCCCGAGTCGCCGCGCTGGATGTTCATCCACGGGAAGGACGAGGAGGCGGAGCGCCTCGTGGGGGAGATCGAGACGACCATCGAGGAGGAGACCGGCTCCCGGCTCCCGGCGACGGACCCCGACGAGGACCTCCTCGAGATCCGCCAGCGCCGCAGCATCGGCTTCGGCGAGATCGCCCGGGTGGCGGTCACGCGCTACCCGAAGCGGTTCGTGCTGGGCCTGTCGCTGTTCACCGGGCAGGCGTTCCTCTACAACGCGGTCTTCTTCACCTACTCGCTCGTGCTCAGCCAGCTCCTCGACGTGCCGGACGACGTGGTGCCGTGGGCGCTCGTGCCCATCGCGCTCGGCAACTTCGCCGGGCCGCTGACCCTCGGGCGCCTGTTCGACAGCATCGGCCGGAAGGTCATGATCTCGATCTCCTACATCGGCTCCGGGGTGCTCCTCGTCGTGACGGCGCTGCTCTTCCGGGCGGAGGTGCTCGATCCCGTCTCCCTCACCGCCTGCTGGGTCGTCGTGTTCTTCCTCGCGTCGTGCGGAGCGAGCGCGGCGTACCTGACCGTGAGCGAGATCTTCCCCATGGAGACGCGCGCCATGGCGATCGCCTTCTTCTACGCGCTGGGCACGGGCCTCGGCGGGATCGTCGGCCCGCTGCTGTTCGGCCGGCTCGTGGAGGACAGCATCGGTGCCGTCGCGAACGGCTACCTGATCGGCGCGGGGCTGATGATCGGCGCGGGTCTCGTCGAGGTATTCCTCGGCGTGGAGGCGGCCGGCCGGTCGCTCGAGGACATCGCGGCGCCGCTCAGCTCCACGGAGGGGGCGTCCGCCGGTGGCGACACGGCCGGGGACCGCTCCGCGGCGGACGGTGCGGCGGGCGGAGCGACGGGCGACGAGCGGGGATCCGGTCGCGGCTGAGCCGACTTGCGCGGCGCCCGCCGAGCCCCTACTCTGAACGGAGCCACAGACCGCTGGTCGTCGGCGTGCTCCCGTGAGGGGATGCGTCGGACGAAGGTTCACTCAGGTGAAGGCCCGCGCAGGTGATCGAAGCACGATGCAGCGCATGCCCCGAGGGCCTGCGCGACACTCCCGCTCCGGCCTCCTGTGCCGGAGCGTTTCTCATGTGTGCAGCCGGGGGCTGCCAGCACCTCGCACCGCTTCCGCGGTGTCGGGGAACCACGTGATAAGGAGTGCCATGGCGAACAAGGAAGCCTCGGTCGCCGAGCTCGCGGACAAGTTCCGCAGCTCGAACGCCGTACTGCTCACCGAGTACCGCGGTCTCACCGTTGCCCAGCTCAAGCAGCTGCGGAAGAGCATCAGTGCAGACGCGACCTACGCCGTGGTGAAGAACACGCTGACCAAGATCGCGGCGAACCAGGCGGGGATCTCGTCGTTCGACGACGAGCTCGTCGGCCCGTCCGCGATCGCGTTCGTGCACGGCGACACCGTCGCCGTCGCGAAGGCGCTGCGCACCTTCACCAAGGCCAACCCTCTTCTCGTCGTGAAGGGCGGTTACTTCGACGGCAACCCCCTGACGGCGGACGAGGTGAACAAGCTCGCCGACCTCGAGTCGCGGGAGGTGCTGCTGGGCAAGCTCGCCGGCGCCTTCAAGGCCTCGCTCTTCGGCGCGGCGTACCTGTTCAACGCACCGCTCTCGCAGGCCGTACGCACCGTCGAGGCGCTGCGCGAGAAGCAGGAATCGGCTCAGTAGCACCCCTCGGGTCCCGTTCCCGGGGCGCGATGCACTGAACCCACGAGACACCACACCAACCCAAGGAGATACATCATGGCAAAGCTCTCTAACGACGAGCTCATCGAGGCCTTCAAGGAGCTCACGCTCATCGAGCTCAGCGACTTCGTCAAGAAGTTCGAGGAGGTCTTCGAGGTCACCGCCGCGGCCCCCGTCGCCGCTGCCGCCGCCCCCGGCGCCGCTGCCCCCGCCGAGGAGGTCGAGGAGAAGACCGCGTTCGACGTCATCCTCGAGGCTGCCGGCGACAAGAAGATCCAGGTCATCAAGGAGGTGCGCGCCCTCACGAGCCTCGGTCTCGGTGAGGCGAAGGCCCTCGTCGACGGAGCCCCCAAGGCCGTCCTGGAGGGCGCCAACAAGGAGGCCGCCGACAAGGCCAAGGCCCAGCTCGAGGCCGCGGGCGCGACGGTCACCGTCAAGTAGCTCGCACCACCCCACAGCGCTCAGGGCGCCGATCCCCCCGGGGGTCGGCGCCCTGCGTCGTCCCCGGGGCCGGCGCCGGTGGGCCCGGGGCGCCGGTCGGCCCGAGGGGCCGGGTCAGGCGGAGGTGTCCGGGCGGAGGTCGTGGCCGAGCGCACGGGCCCGCTCGACGGCCTCCGCGCGGCTGGATGCCTCGAGCTTCCGGTACACGCTCCGCACGTGCGACTTCACCGTGTTGGGGGAGATGAAGAGCCGGCCCGCGATCTGCGCGACGGTCAGCCCGTCGGCGAGGCACGCGACGATCACGCGCTCGCGCTCGCTCAGCGGGTCGATGCGCACCGCCGCCGCGGGCCCGCGGTCGGCTCGCATGCCCTCGAGCATCCGTCGCACCTCCGGGAGCTGGTCGCGGTCCAGCGCACGCTCGAGCAGGGCGGCGGAGGCGGCGGCGGGGAAGACCGCGAACGGCCGGAGGATCCCCGTCGAGGTGGCGAGGCGGGCCGCCTGGTCGTAGGCGTGGTCGCCGCGGGCCGGGTCGCCCAGGCCGCTGTGGGCGGCCGCGACCACGAGCAGCACGTCGCCGAGGGTCCGGCCCGAGTGGGCGTCGCCGAGCTCCAGGCAGTCCGCCATCTCCGTGAGGGCGCCCTGGTGGTCGTCCGCGAGCACCCGCAGGCGGCCTGCGACCATGGCCGGGCACGTCGAGTGGCGCTCGGTCGGCGTCAGGGTGCGCACCAGGTCCCAGGCCGCCGCCGTCTGGCCGAGGTGCGCCAGCAGCGAGGCGCGCAGGGAGTCGCGCATGACCGGCAGCGGCCCCTGCTCCGGCCAGGCCGTGCCGAGGTCGTGGAGGCGTCGGAGGTGGTCGAGCGCGTCGAGCCGGAGGCCGTGGATCGCGGCGACCGTCGCCTCCGCGTACAGCCCGAGGAGCTCCCAATCCGTGCCGGTGCACGCCGGCCGGAGGTCGTCGAGGAGGGCGAGCGCGTCCTCGCGACGCGTCTCGTCCACCGCGAGGAGCGTCGCCGCGATCTCGGCGGGCGCGCGGAACCCGCTGCGCGCGAGCGCGGGACCCGCCTCCTCGTCGACCAGGAGGGCCCGCGCGCGGTCGACCAGGTCGCGCGCCTCCGCGATCTCGCCCAGGCAGTAGGCGACGTAGGCGAGCGCGCCGCGGCACTCGAGCCGGTCCGTGATCACGAGGTGGCGCGCGGCGAGCGCCTCGGCGGTGCGCAGCTCGTCCCGTGCGGCCGTGAAGGCGCCGAGGTGGACGAGCACGAGGCCGTGCTGGAGCGCGACGGCGGCCTGCAGCGAGATGCGGGTGCCGAGCGGCAGGCCCCGCTCCGTGTCGAGGATCCGGCGCGCCTCGCGGAGCGACGCGCGCGCCTCGTCGAGACGGCCCACCCGGCGGTCGCCCGCGGCGCGGTGCGCGAGCACCCCGGCGCGCACGATCGGGGGCGGCGGCGGGTCCTCGGTGAGCAGGAGGTCGACGGCGGAGCGGTAGGGGAGGATCGCGCGGCGGTCGGTCTCGGACGTGCCGCGGTAGGTGGCGGCGATGCCCGCGACCAGCCATGCGTCGTGCTCCCACGCCGACGGCGCGATGCGGTCGTAGAGCTCCCGGACGCGATGCGGGTGCAGGTCGACGTGCCGTGGCCATGACGTGGCCATGGCGCGCGCGGCCGCCGCGTCGTCCCCTCGGGCGAGCGCCTCGTCGACGGCGCGCTCCAGCGCCTCGACGGTCGTGGTCTCGGCCATGGCGGCTCCTGCGGGCGGTGGCCGGAGCGGATCCGGCCCTAGGGGTCTCACGCTAGGTCCCCGACGGGCGCGTCGCGGCCGCGGACGCCATCCGGTGTCCCGGGACGGACCCCCAGCTCGGGGGTGCCCGCCCGGGACCCGCTCGACACATGCATAGCCTTGCTATACGATTGACCCATGACGACGACGGCACCGGATCTCCGCGCGGTCCTCGGCGACCTGGTCACGGCCGGTCACCGGCTCACGCGCCTCGCCGCGCACGAGGTCGGCGGCACCAGCTCGCCCGCCGTGTGGCGGACGCTCTCGGTGCTCGTCACCTGGCCCGGCGGCATGCGCCTCGGCGCGCTGGCCGAGCGCAGCCGGGTCTCGCAGCCCACGACCACCAAGATCGTGCGCTCGCTCGTCGGCCAGGGGTGGATCGCGCAGGTCACGGACCCCTCCGACGCCCGCGCGACGCTCCTCGAGATCACGCCCGACGGACGCGCCGCGCTCGACGACTGGCGCGACCGGCTCGCGACCGCCCTCGTCCCGCGCTTCGCCGACCTGCCGGCCGACGACGTGGCCGTGCTCGCGCGCGCCGTCGAGCTCGTCATGGCGCGCCTCGACGGCGCCCCCGCGCCCGCCGGCGCCTGACCGCACCACCGGCTGCACCCCGGCCATCCCACCCGCACCGATCCCAGGAGGCGACACCGCACCCGTGTCCACCCAGCCGCACGCGTCGTTCCGCGACATCTTCCGCCAGCCCCGATCCGTCTTCGCCGTCGCCTTCGCGTGCGTCATCGCGTTCATGGGCATCGGGCTCGTCGACCCGATCCTCCCCGCCATCGCGGAGAGCCTCGACGCCACCGCCACGCAGACCGAGCTGCTGTTCACGAGCTACCTGCTCGTCACCGGCCTCGCCATGCTCATCACCAGCTGGATCTCCAGCCGCATCGGCGCCAAGCGCACCCTCCTCATCGGCCTCGCGATCATCGTCGTCTTCGCCGCCGCCGCCGGCCTCTCGCAGGACGTGGAGTCGGTCATCGGCTTCCGCGCCGGGTGGGGACTCGGCAACGCGCTCTTCATCTCGACGGCCCTCGCCACCATCGTCGGCTCGGCCTCGGGCGGCACGGCCTCGGCGATCATGCTCTACGAGGCGGCGCTCGGCCTCGGCATCGCGGTCGGCCCGCTCCTCGGCGGCCTCCTCGGCAGCTGGAGCTGGCGCGGCCCGTTCTTCGGCACCGCGACCCTCATGGCGGTCGGCTTCATCGCGATCCTCGCGCTGCTCGGCAGGGACGACGCGCCCCGGTCGCCGATGCGCCTGTCCGCGCCCCTGCGGGCCCTGCGCACGCCCGCGCTCGCGGTGCTGGCGGCCGCCGCGCTGTTCTACAACATCGGCTTCTTCGTGCTCCTCGCCTACACGCCGTTCCCCCTGGGGTTCGACGCGATCGGCCTCGGCCTCACCTTCTTCGGCTGGGGCGTCGGCCTCGCCGTCACCTCCGTGCTCGTCGCACCGCTGCTGACCCGGAGGATGGCGCGCACGTCGGTCCTCCGCCTCGTGCTGCCGCTGCTCGCCGTCGACCTGGCCGCGGCGGGCCTCGTGGTCCGGTCGGCACCCGGGCTCGTGGTGTGCGTCATCGTCGGCGGGCTCCTCCTCGGGGTCCTCAACACCGTCCTCACCGAGTGCGTGATGGAGGCCACCGACCACCCGCGGAGCGTCGCCTCGTCCGCCTACTCCTCGGTGCGGTTCCTCGGCGGCGCCATCGCGCCGCCCGCGGCCACGGAGCTCGCGCGGCTCTTCACCGACTCCGCGCCGTACTACGCCGCCGCCGGATCCGTGCTGGTCGCCCTGGTGATCGTCGTGGCCGGCCACCGCTGGCTCCGCCGCGTGGACACGCAGCCGGTGGACGCCCTCGAGGAGGCGCAGGCGGTCACCGCCGGCGACGCCTGACCGCTCCTCGCCCGCCCGTCCCCGGTCCCGCCCGCGCTCAGCGCGTCGTCGGGGCCGGGGGCGCGGTCGTGCTGGTGCGCGCGGCGAAGTCCACGGGCATGGTCACGGTGCGCTCCGCGGCCCCGCCCGGCGCGAGCCCCTCGAGCACCATGCCCACCGCGCCCCGCCCCTGCAGCCGGGGGTGCTGCTGCACGGTCGTGAGCCCGAAGAGGGGCGCGAGCGCGTGCCCGTCGATGCCCGCGACGGACAGCTCGGCCGGGACGGGGATCCCCAGCTGCCGCGCCGCGAGGATCGTCCCGATCGCGATCTCGTCGGAGGCCGCGAAGACCGCCGTCGGCCGCGTCCGCGGATCGGCGAGGAGAGCCATGGCCGAGCGGAACCCGCCGTCGATCGAGAACTCGGCCGTCGCGAAGCGCGCCTCCAGGCCGCGCGGATCCGCGTCGATGGCCGCCCGGTAGCCCGCGAGCCGCTTCTCGTGCACGAAGAACGCCATCTGCGCGTGGAGGTCGCCGCCGAGGTGCACGACGCGCGCGTGCCCGAGGCTCAGGAGGTGCTCGGTGGCGAGCCGCGCGGCCGCCTCGTCGTCGATGCTGAGGGTGCTCATTCCCTCGACGGGCCCGCCGATGCCGACGAGCGGCTTGTCGAGGGAGCGGAGGCGCACGACCTCCGCGGGCGTGAGGGCCACGCTCACGGCGATGACCGCGTCCACGCGCTTGCGCACGAGGAAGTACTCGAAGACCTTCCGGCGCTGCTCGGGGTCGTCGGTGAGGCGGTACAGCGTGAGGTCGTAGTCGGCCTCGATGAGCGCCTCCTCGATGCCCTCGAGGAGCTCCGCGAAGAACCAGCGGTTGATGAACGGCAGCACCACGCCCACGTTCTTGGACTGCCCGGTCACGAGGCTCGACGCGTTCGAGGACACGACGTAGCCGATCTCGGCGGCCGCCTCGGAGACCCGGGCCCGCGTGGCGGGGGAGACGTAGCCCCGGCCGCTGAGCGCGCGGGACGCCGTGGCCTTCGAGACCCCGGCCAGGCGCGCGACGTCGGCGATGGCGCTCATCGCGCTCCCTCCCTCGGGTCCCGCGGCGCCCCGTCGCGCCGGACGCGCGCACTGGAAGCGGTTCCAGGAAGCGCGGGGGCCGAATCCGATGATGGACCATCGGCACCGGCGGCGCACGCACCGTGCCGGAGAAGTAGACCGATTCGTTACCTGATCCGGCTTGCCGTCGCCTGCGAGCTCCCCTACATTGACCTGTGGAACCGGTTCCCTACAGCAGGGGAGATCGACCAGGCGACGGCGCCTCACCCGCCGACGCACGCAGGACAGGACGGCGGGGTGGACCCGCATCCACTCGATGAAGAGGAGACGCACATGGGCCACGCCCTATTCCGACGTCGCTTCGCGGCACCCCTCGCAGCGGTCGGCATCGCCGGCCTCGCGCTCACGGGCTGCACGGGCGACATCGCGGCCGAGGACGCCGCGGACACCGACTGCTCGCCGTACTCGTCGTACGGCACGTTCGACGGCGCCGAGGTCAGCATCGGCGGCACCATCCAGGACGACGAGGCCGACCGCCTCGTCGAGTCCTGGAAGGACTTCCAGACCTGCACGGGCATCACCGTGAACTACCAGGGCACCAAGGAGTTCGAGGCGCAGATCGCCGTCCTCGCCGAGGGCGACTCCGCCCCCGACATCGGCATCATCCCGCAGCCCGGCCTCTTCAACGTGCTCGCGTCGAAGGGCTACCTGCAGGCCGCCCCCGCCGCGGTGGAGGAGAACGTCGACGCCAACTGGTCCCCCGACTGGAAGGGCTACGGCACCGTCGACGGCACCTTCTACGGCGCGCCGCTCATGGCGAGCGTCAAGGGCTACGTCTGGTACTCCCCGTCCGAGTTCGAGGAGAAGGGCTACGAGGTCCCGAAGACGACCTCCGAGCTCATGGACCTCACGGCGGCCATCGCGGCCGACGGCGACCACAAGCCGTGGTGCGTCGGCATCGGCTCCGGCGACGCCACCGGCTGGCCGGGCACCGACTGGATCGAGGACTACGTCCTCCGCGAGGCGGGCCCGGAGACCTACGACAAGTGGGTCACGCACGAGATCCCGTTCAACGACCCGGCCATCGCCGCGGCGTTCGACAGCGTGGGGGAGATCATCAAGAACCCCGACTACGTCAACGGCGGCCTGGGCGACGTCTCGTCCATCATCTCCACCGAGTTCGGCGACGCCGGCCTCCCCATCCTCGAGGGCGAGTGCTCGCTGCACCACCAGGCCTCGTTCTACGAGGGCTTCTGGAAGAAGGCCGACGGCACCGACGCGAAGGTCTCGCCTGACGGCGACGTCTACGCGTTCCTCCTGCCGCCCACGAACGAGGGCGACGCCACGGCGGTCACCGGCGGCGGCGAGCTCGTCGGCGCCTTCAAGTCGAGCGACGAGATCACCGCGGTGCTCTCCTACCTGTCCAGCGACACCTGGGCGAACAACCGAGTCTCGCTCGGCGGCGTCATCAGCGCGAACACGGGGCTCGACCCCGCGAACGCGTCGAGCGACATCCTGAAGCAGAGCATCGAGATCCTGCAGGACCCGAACGCCACGTTCCGGTTCGACGGCTCGGACCTCATGCCCGGCGCGGTCGGCACCGACTCCTTCTGGAAGGGCATCGTCGGCTGGCTGAGCGGCGACTCCACCCAGAAGACGGTCGACGCCATCGAGTCGAGCTGGCCCGCGTCCTGATCCACCGCCGGCCCTGACCGGGCCGGCACCGGTACCCGCCCTCCGGCGGGACCCGGCGGGGCCGCCGCGCACGCGGCGGCCCCGCTCCCATCCCACCCCGACCCGAAGGGCGAGACGTCCATGACGACCGCTGATCTGATCGGCAAGATCCTCCAGGTGGTGGCCGCGCTGGCCGTCTTCGCCGTGGTGATCGGGCTGATCCTGTTCCTCATCGACAAGGCGCCGAAGCGCGGCAAGGACTGGGTGCAGCTCGCGGCCTTCGTCCTCCCCGCGCTGATCCTGCTCGCCGTCGGCCTCATCTACCCGGCGTTCCGCACGACGCTGCTCGCCTTCCGCGACAACACGGGCGAGTGGGCCGGGTTCGACAACTTCGTGTGGATGTTCACCCAGCCGTCGGCGCTCCGCACGCTGCTCAACACGGTCATCTGGGTGATCTTCGTCCCGCTCCTCTCCACCGCCATCGGCCTCGCGTACGCCGTCTTCATCGACAAGTCGCGCGGCGAGAAGTACTTCAAGGCCCTGGTCTTCATGCCGATGGCCATCTCCTTCGTCGGCGCCGGCATCATCTGGCGCTTCGTCTACGACTACAAGTCGGGCGACAACGAGCAGATCGGCCTCCTCAACCAGATCCTCGTCTGGCTCGGCCAGCAGCCCGTGCAGTGGCTGCAGACCTCGCCCATCAACACGGCGCTGCTCATCATCGTGATGATCTGGATCCAGACCGGCTTCGCCATGGTCGTCCTCTCCGCGAGCATCAAGGGCGTGCCCACCGAGCAGCTCGAGGCCGCGCAGCTCGACGGCACCAACGCCTGGGAGCGGTTCCTCAACGTCACCCTCCCCGGCATCCGCGGGTCGCTGGTCGTGGTGGTCACCACCATCTCCATCGCCACCCTGAAGGTCTTCGACATCGTCCGCACCATGACCGCGGGCAACTTCGAGACGAGCGTCATCGCCAACGAGATGTACACGCAGGCGTTCCGCGCCGGCGAGCAGGGCCGAGGGTCCGCGCTCGCGATCGTGCTGTTCCTCATGGTCCTGCCGATCGTCATCTACAACGTCCGCGTCATGAGCAAGCAGAAGGAGATCCGATGAGCGTCGCACCCCCCGACCTCCCGGTCGCCGACCGCGGGAACCGCCGCGGCGCCATCGAGCAGGCCGCATCGGTCGGCGCGAAGAGCCGTCGCGTCAAGAACCGCCTCACGTCGCGTCGCGCGACCGCCGCCGCGCTCATCATCGCGGTGCTCTGGACGCTGCCCACGTTCGGGCTGTTCGTCTCCTCGTTCCGCCCGGCCGGCCTCATCCAGACCACCGGCTGGTGGACCATCTTCCAGAACCCGGGCTTCACGCTCGACAACTACCAGGACGTGCTGCTCTCGACGTCCCAGTCGTCGCCGCAGCTGGGCTCGTACTTCGTCAACTCGCTCGCCATCGCGATCCCGGCGACGCTGTTCCCGCTGGTCATCGCGTCCATGGCCGCGTACGCGTTCGCGTGGATCAAGTTCAAGGGCTCGAACTTCCTGTTCGTGCTGATCTTCGCGCTCCAGATCGTGCCGCTGCAGATGGCGCTCATCCCGCTGCTGCAGATGTTCACGCGCACCCTGCGCCCGCTCCAGGAGGCCGTGCACTCGGTCATCCCGATCATCCCCGACCAGGGCTACCTGCCGGTGTGGGTGGCGCACACGATCTTCGCGCTGCCGCTCGCGATCTTCCTGCTGCACAACTTCATCTCGGAGATCCCGGGCGAGGTCATCGAGGCGGCGCGCGTCGACGGCGCGAGCCACGGCCAGGTGTTCTTCCGCATCGTGCTGCCGCTGGCGCTCCCCGCCATCGCGTCGTTCGCGATCTTCCAGTTCCTCTGGGTCTGGAACGACCTGCTCGTGGCGCTCATCTTCTCCGGCGGCACGGCGGACGTGGCGCCGCTCACGCAGCGACTCGCGGAGCTCACGGGGACGCGCGGGCAGGACTGGCAGCGGCTCACCGCCGCCGCGTTCGTCTCGCTCATCGTGCCGCTCATCGTGTTCTTCAGCCTCCAGCGCTACTTCGTGCGCGGCCTGCTGGCGGGGTCCACGAAGGGCTGATCCGCCCTCGCGCCACCACGGCCCGGTCGTCCGCCCACGCGGACGGCCGGGCCGTCGCCCTGCGCGCCGCGGTCGTGGTCGGGGGTGATCCCCCACGGGCGTAAAATCGCCGGAATGACGAGGATGGGCGACATCGCCGCGGGCGGCGGGATGCGCGGAGGCGGCGGACGCCCCGGGCGGGTGAGCGCGGCCGACGCCGAGGCCCAGCGCCAGGCGAACGCCCAGGCGCCGAAGGTGGAGAACCTGCTCGGGCGCATCGCGGAGCTGTTCCGGCCGCACCGCCGCGCGCTCACGCTCACGGTCGTCCTCGTGCTCATCGGCGCGGGGCTCACGGTGGTGCCGCCGCTGCTCACGCAGCAGGCGTTCGACCGGGGCCTGTTCCCGCCCACGGGCGGCCCCGACATCCCGGTGCTGGTGGAGCTCGTCTCCATCATGATCGTGGTGTGGATCGCCGGCGCCGGGCTGGGCGTCTGGCAGACGTTCCTCACCGCCACGGTCGGCAACCGCGTCATGGGATCCATGCGCGTCGACCTGTTCCGCCACCTGCAGAGCATGGAGCTCGGCTTCTTCACGCGCACGAAGACCGGCGTCATCCAGTCCCGCCTGCAGAACGACGTGGGCGGCGTGGCCGCGGTCCTCACGAACACGGTCTCGAGCGTGCTGGGCAACACCGTCACCGTCATCGCGGCCCTCGTGGCGATGCTCGTGCTCAACTGGCAGCTGACCCTCGTCGCGGTCGTGCTCATGCCGGTCCTCGTGGTCGCGCAGCGCCGCGTCGGGCAGGTCCGCGCGCGCATCGCGTCGCGGACGCAGGAGTCGCTGTCGGACATGACCGCGATCACGCAGGAGACCCTCTCTGTCTCCGGCATCCTGCTGTCCAAGAGCTTCAACCGCCAGGGCGCCGAGACCGCACGCTACGAGGCCGAGAACCGCACGCAGATCCGGCTGCAGGTCAGCCAGCAGATGAGCGGGCAGTGGTTCTTCGCGCTCGTGCAGATCTTCCTCTCCATCATCCCGGCCATCGTCTACGTGGTGGCCGGGTTCCTCATCACCGGCGGCGTCAGCGTCACGGCGGGCACGATCGTGGCGTTCACGACCGTGCAGGCGCGCCTCATGTGGCCGCTCATCGGCCTGATGCGGGTCGCCCTCGACCTGCAGACCTCGGGTGCCCTGTTCGCCCGCATCTTCGAGTACCTGGACCTCGAGCCCGCCATCCGCGACCGGCACGACGCCCGCGCGGTGCCCGCCGGTCCGGCGCTCGGCCGCGTCGCGTTCGAGGACGTGCGCTTCTCGTACCCCGACACGCGCCCCGGCGAGCGTCCCACCCTCGACGGCATGTCGTTCGAGATCCAGCCCGGCCAGTTCGCGGCGTTCGTGGGCCCCTCGGGCGCAGGCAAGACCACGGTGTCGTACCTGATCCCGCGGTTCCACGACGTGACCGGCGGCCGGGTGCTGTTCTCCGGCGAGGACGTGCGCGACCTCGGACAGGAGTCGCTGCTGGAGAACATCGGCATCGTGAGCCAGGAGACGTACCTCTTCCACGCCACCATCGGCGAGAACCTCCGGTACGCCCGGCCGGGTGCCACGCAGGAGCAGGTCGAGCAGGCCGCCCGCGCGGCGAACATCCACCAGACCATCGAGTCGTTCCCCGACGGGTACGACACGCTCGTGGGGGAGCGGGGCTACCGGCTCTCGGGCGGCGAGAAGCAGCGCATCGCGATCGCGCGGGTGCTGCTGAAGGACCCGGCCGTGCTCATCCTCGACGAGGCCACGAGCGCCCTCGACTCCATCTCGGAGCGCGTCGTGCAGCAGGCGCTCGACACGGCCTCCCGCGGCCGCACGACCATCGCCATCGCGCACCGCCTCTCGACCGTGGTCGACGCCGACGTGATCTTCGTGGTCGTCGCCGGCCGCATCGTGGAGCAGGGCACGCACGCGGAGCTACTGGCACGCCGGGGCGAGTACGCGCGCCTCTACAGCGACCAGCGCACCGAGGCCGCCTGAGCCGGCGCCCCGCCCCGACGACGGACCGCCCGCCCGCGAGGCGGACGGGCGGTCGGATGCCGGGGATCGCGACGCGGGGTCAGGACCGGGCGTCGAGCAGCTGCTGCATGTAGAGGATCTCCTTGTCCTGCACCGTGACCATGCCCGTGGCGAGGTCGGTGACGAGGGGGTTCCGCGACCGGTCGAGGAGGGCCTGGGCCATCTCCACGCCGCCGCGGTGGTGGGCGATCATGAGCGTGAGGTACTGCCGCTCGGCGTCCACGCCCGTGAGGCCGCGCAGCTCGTCGAGGTCGGCCTGCGACGCGAGGCCCGGCATGGCGGCGCCGGGGGTCATGTCCATCGACCCGTGATCGGTCCGGCCGTCGAGCGTGGGGAGCGTCATCCAGGTCATGCGCGCCTGCGACGGCGCCTGGTCGAGGCCCCACGAGGTGAGGAACGCGTACATCTGGCCGGCCTGCTGCGACTGCGCCTGGGCGATGTCCTGCGCGATGAGCTTCACCTCGGGGTCGTCCGTGCGGTCGATGATCATCAGCGACATCTGCACGGCCTGCTCGTGGTGCACCTGCATGTCGCGGGAGAAGCCCGCCTCCGCGCTGTTGGTGCTCGGCGTCAGGGCCGAGACGGGCGCGGTGACGCGGCCGACGAGCAGCCCGGCGACCACCAGGGCGACCGCCACGATGCCGGCGGCGAGGCCGATGCGGATCCGGCGTCCCCGGGCGCGCGCCTGGTCGCCGTGCGCGATGAGCCCCTCGAGCTCCTCCTCGCGGATGTCGTCGTCCGGGACGTGGTCGACGACGACGTCCCCGTCAGCGTCGCGCCCGGAGGCGTCGACCCCGCGATCGGCCACGGTCAGCCGACCCGGCCCTCGCCCTCGAGCGCGCCGGTGCACGCGGCGCCGGCCTCGGGGGCGTTGGGGCTCTTCCAGTACTTGGCCATGAAGTCCTTGATGCGCTGGTCGTCGACCGAGTCGACCTTGACCTGCGCGCCCCACGCGGAGAGCGCGATGGGGGTGTCGATGCCCTCGTAGGGGGACATGGTGACGTAGCCGCCGAACGACTCCGCGTACTTCTGGAGGTCCGAGAGGTCCTCGCCCGTGACCTGATCGGCGTCGTAGGTGATCCACACGGCGCCGTGCTCGAGGTCGTGCACCGCGTTCTCGTTCGGCTGCGGCTGGTCGTAGACGCCGCAGTTCAGCCACATGGCGTTGTGCTCCCCACCGGCCGGCGGGCTCATGCCGTCGTACTTGGCGGCGTAGTCGACCGTGCCCTGGACGTGCGTGCTGGGAAGCGAGTCCCACGTCTGCAGGCCCTGGATGGTGATGTCGTCCGGGTCCTGCTTCGGCGTGCCGCTGGAGACGACCACGCCGATGACGATGGCGACCACGGCGGCCGCGGCGACGGATCCCGTGATGATGCCGATGAGGCGGTTGCGGCGCGCGCGGTCCTGCTGCTTCTTCAGCGCCGCCACCTTCTCGGCACGGCGGGCCTCGCGCTGCTGCTTGACCGTGAGGTCCTTCTGGGCCTGCTTGGCGGTCGGCGGGACGGGCCGTCCGCTCGTGTCGCCGGAGGGCGTGGTGTCGTCGCGTCGCGCCACGGATGGTCCTTCTCTGCTGGGGGGAACGTGGGGCCAGGGTACCGGGCGGGGCTGGGCGCCCCCTGCTGGGGCGGCCCGGCGCCCCGCAACAGCGCGCCCGGGCGCGCCTACACTGGACGGGCGGTCCCGCCGGACCGCGCACCTCAGAGCCGGGAGCCCCACCTCACGTGAAGTACGCCGACACGATCCTCGACCTCATCGGGAACACCCCGCTCGTCAAGCTGAACCGGGTCGTCGAGGGCATCCAGGCGACCGTGCTGGTGAAGGTCGAGTACCTGAACCCCGGCGGCAGCGCGAAGGACCGCATCGCGACGCGCATCATCGACGCCGCCGAGCGCGACGGGAGGCTGCAGCCCGGCGGCACGATCGTCGAGCCCACCTCCGGCAACACGGGCGTCGGCCTCGCGCTCGTCGCCCAGCAGCGCGGCTACCGGTGCGTCTTCGTCCTGCCGGACAAGGTCGGCGAGGACAAGCGGAACGTGCTCACGGCGTACGGCGCCGAGATCGTCGTCACGCCCACCTCGGTGGCGCCCGACCACCCCGACTCCTACTACTCGGTGAGCGACCGGCTCGCGCGCGAGATCCCGGGCGCCTTCAAGCCCGACCAGTACTCCAACCCGAACGGGCCGCTCAGCCACTACGAGACCACGGGTCCGGAGATCTGGCGCGACACGGAGGGCGAGATCACCCACTTCGTGGCGGGCGTCGGCACCGGCGGCACCATCAGCGGCGTCGGCCGCTACCTCAAGGAGGTGTCGGAGGGGCGCGTGCGCATCGTCGGCGCCGACCCCGAGGGCTCGGTCTACTCCGGCGGCACCGGCCGGCCGTACCTCGTCGAGGGCGTGGGGGAGGACTTCTGGCCGGCGGCCTACGACCCCGACGTGGTGGACGAGGTCATCGCGTCGAGCGACCAGGAGTCGTTCGACATGACGCTCCGGCTCGCCCGCGAGGAGGGGCTGCTCGTCGGCGGGTCCAGCGGCATGGCCGTGGTCTCCGCCCTCAAGGCGGCGAAGGACCTCGGTCCCGACGCCGTCATGGTCGTCCTGCTGCCCGACGGCGGCCGCGGCTACCTCGGCAAGATCTTCAACGAGCGGTGGATGCGCTCCTACGGGTTCGCGAAGGTGTCCGGCGAGCGCACCGTCGCCGACGTGATGAGCGCGAAGACCGGCAGCCTGCCCGACCTCGTGCACGCGCACCCGAACGACACCATCCGCGACGCCATCCGCATCATGACCGAGTACGACGTCTCGCAGCTGCCGGTCCTCGCGGCCGAGCCGCCCGTCGTCATGGGCGAGGTGGCGGGCGCGGTGGACGAGCGCAGCCTGCTGGAGCTCGTCTTCAGCGGCCGCGCGCAGCTGTCCGACCAGGTGGGGCCCTTCGCCGGCGACGCCTTCGGCCTCATCGGCGTCAACGAGACGGTGCCCGAGGCGTGGCGCGCGCTCGGATCCGCCGACGCGCTCATGGTGAGCGACGGCGGCAAGCCCGTCGGCGTCATCACGCGGCACGACCTCCTGACCTACCTCACCGACTGATCCGCCGGCCGAGGCCCGCCGATCCCTGACGCACAGAGACGAGCACCGTGAGCGACAAGCACGACTTCGACACCCGCGCGATCCACGCCGGGCAGGACCCGGATCCCACCACGGGCGCCGTGATCCCGCCCCTCTACCTGACGAGCACGTTCGTCCAGGACGGCATCGGCGGCCTCCGCGGCGGCTACGAGTACGCGCGGAGCGCCAATCCCACGCGCACCGGCCTGCAGGAGCTCCTCGCGTCGCTCGAGCGGGGCCGCCACGCGTTCTCGTTCGCGTCCGGCCTCGCCGCCGAGGACACCCTGCTGCGCGCGATCACCCGCCCGGGCGACCGCATCGTGCTGAGCGACGACGTGTACGGCGGCACCTACCGCCTCCTCACGCGCGTCCTGGGCGACTGGGGCGTCGTCGTCGAGACCGTCGACATGAGCGACCTCGCCGAGGTCGAGCGGGTCCTCGGGTCCGGTCCCGCCAAGGTGCTCTGGGTCGAGACGCCCAGCAACCCGCTCATGAAGATCAGCGACATCCGCGCGCTCGCCGACCTCGGCCATGCGGCCGGAGCCACCGTGGTCGTCGACAACACCTTCGCCTCGCCGTACCTCCAGCAGCCGCTCACGCTCGGCGCCGACGTGGTCGTGCACTCCACCACCAAGTACCTCGGCGGGCACTCCGACGTGCTCGGCGGCGCGCTGATCCTGGACGACGACGGGCTCGCGGAGAAGGTCGGCTTCCTGCAGTTCGCCATCGGCGCCGTGTCCGGCCCCATGGACGCGTGGCTCACCACGCGCGGCATCAAGACCCTGGCCGTGCGCGTCGAGCGCCACTCCTCCAACGCGGAGGAGATCGCCGCGTTCCTGCAGCAGCACCCCGACGTGACGGCCGTGCACTACCCGGGCCTTCCCGAGCACCCGGGCCATGACATCGCGAAGTCGCAGATGTCCGGCTTCGGCGGCATGATCTCGTTCCAGGTGCGCGGGGGAGCGAAGGCCGCGCGCCGCGTCGTGGAGGGGACCCGCGTGTTCCAGCTGGCGGAGTCGCTCGGCGGCGTCGAGTCGCTCATCAGCTACCCGTCCGAGATGACGCACGCGTCCGTGAAGGGCACCCCGCTCGAGGTGCCGGACGACCTCGTGCGCCTGTCGGTGGGCATCGAGGCCGTCGAGGACCTCGTGGTCGACCTCGAGCGCGCGCTCGGCAAGGCCCTCAAGCAGGGCAAGCACTAGGCGAGGGAGGGGCGCGGCGCGGATGCGTCCGCACACCGACGCCCCTCCTCCGCGGCAGGCCAGGGTCCCGGTCGCGGTTCCGGCCCGGTCCTGGTCAGGGCAGGAGGAGCCGCACCGCCTCGTCGACGCTCACGCCGCGCTCCCGCGCGTGGGCGCTGAGGCGTGCCATCGCGTCGCGGTCGAGCGCGATCGTGAGGGTGGTGTCGCCCGGCTCCGGCGCGGCCTCCTCGTCGAACGCGTCGAAGTCGAACAGCCCGGGCTGCGCGGGCGCCTCGGCCTCCAGCTCCTCGGCCTGGGCGACGACGGGATCGGCGGCGCGCTCGGCGTCCGCCTCAACGGCCGCAGCCTCGGTGTCCGCGTCGGCGTCCCCGGCGTCGCCCGGGCCGTCGGCGGTGTGGCCGGCCCAGCCGGGTCCCGCCGGGACGGCGCTGCGACCCTGGAAGGCCGTCGCCACGGCGCGCGCGCGCACGTCGGCGGCCTCGTTCAGCGGGTGGTTCGCGTGCCCCTTCACCCACTCGAAGCGGTAGCGCCGTCCCTGGATCTCGGCGTCGATCTCCTTGAGCAGCTCCACGTTGAGCACCGGCTTGCCGTCGCCCTTGCGCCAGCCCTTGCGCTTCCACCCGGGCATCCACTTCGTCACCGAGTTGATGACGTACTGGCTGTCGCAGAGCACGAGGAGGTCGTCGTCGAGGTGGGCGGTCGCGCGAAACAGCTCGAGCACGGCCTTCAGCTCGCCCTGGTTGTTCGTGGCGTGCGCCCAGCCGCCCGCGGCCCAGTGCTCGTCGTCGACGTACCAGGCCCAGCCGGCGGGTCCGGGGTTGCCGAGCGCGGATCCGTCTGCCGCGGCGGTGATCGTCACAGGTGGTGCCTCTCGTCGGTGGAGGACCAGTCTGCCGCAGGGCGCCGACTCCGGACGCCCCGCGTCCCGGAGGGTCCGCACCCCGGTCGCAGGGACGCGTCACCCCGCGTGTGACTGTCACATGTGACAATGTGACAGCTGCGCCGCATGGCGCGACGGGGGCCGCGGCCCCGCACGAGGACGAGGGTCGATGATGACGACGGAGACGCCGCGCGGGCGCGCGCCCAGCATCCGCGACGTCGCGCGCCTCGCCGGCGTCTCGCACCAGACCGTCTCCCGCGTGCTCAACGACTCGCCCTCCCTGCGCGCCGAGACCCGCCAGCGCGTGCTCGACGTGATGGAGCAGGTGCAGTACCGGCCGAACCGCGCCGCCCGGGCGCTCGTCACGAGCCGCTCCCGCACCATCGGGGTCCTCACCTCGCAGAGCTCGCAGTACGGGCCGGCCTCCTCGATCGCGGCCATCGAGGCGGCGGCGCGAGAGGCCGGGTACCTGGTCACGACCACGAACCTCGCGTCGTCCGACGAGGCCGCGATCCAGGTCGCGCTCGGCCACCTCGTGGAGCAGGCCGTGGAGGGGCTCGTGGTCGTCGCGCCCCAGGTCCGCGTCCGCGAGGTCATCGCCAGCATGTCGCTCGACGTGCCGTACGTGACGATGCAGAGCGACGGCCTCGGGGACGCGCACGCGCTCTCCGTCGACCAGATCGCGGGCGCCCGGCTCGCCACGCGGCACCTGCTGGACCTCGGCCACCGGGACATCTACCACCTCGCCGGCCCCCAGGACTGGATCGAGGCGGAGGCGCGCATGCGCGGCTTCCTGGACGCGATGTCGGCGGCGGACGTGCCCACCACGGCGCCGATCCTCGGCGACTGGACCGCGGAGTTCGGCTACTACGCGGGCCGGGAGATGCTGCGCCTCCGCGACTTCACGGCGATCTTCTCGAGCAACGACCAGATGGCGCTCGGCCTCATCCACGCGGTGCGCGACGCGGGGCTCGACGTGCCGCGGGACGTGAGCATCGTCGGCTTCGACGACATCCCGGAGGCGGCGCACTTCTGGCCGCCCCTCACGACGGTGCGCCAGGACTTCGCGGAGGTCGGCCGCCGCTCGGTGGCGCTCCTGCTCGACGGGATGGGCGGCTCGGGCGACCGCTACAGCGGCACGATCATGCCCGAGCTCGTCGTCCGGGCGTCCACCGGACCGCCCTCGTCCTGACCATCGGGCGACCACGACGCCCCCGATCGAGGCCGCCGCCACCCCATTCCGAGGGGTCGGGCCGTCTCGGCTTGACAGGTCGATCGTCCGGGTGTGAGAGTGACATCCGCCGATGTGACCGTTCACATCGCGCGCGGCCTTCCCGGGCCGCACTGCATCAGACGAAGGAGTCGATCCCGTGCCCAGTGCCCCTGCCCCCCGCGATGCCGAGGCCGGCCAGGCTCCGCAGAGCGAGAGCGCTCCGCGGTCCGAGCAGTACGTCATCGGGGTCGACTACGGCACCCTCTCCGGCCGCGCCGTCGTCGTGCGCGTCTCGGACGGCGTCGAGCTCGGCTCCGGCGTCCTCGACTACCCGCACGCGGTCATGGACGACACGCTCGCCGCGACCGGCGCGCAGCTCCCGCCCGAGTGGGCCCTGCAGGTCCCGAGCGACTACGTCGACGTGCTGAAGCAGGCGGTGCCCGCCGCCATCCGCGAGGCCGGCATCGACCCCGCCGACGTCATCGGCATCGGCACCGACTTCACGGCCTGCACCATGGTCCCCACCCTCGCCGACGGCACGCCGCTCAACGAGGTCGAGGGCTACGCGGACCGCCCCCACGCCTACGTCAAGCTCTGGAAGCACCACGCGGCCCAGTCGCACGCCGACCGCATCAACGCGCTGGCCGAGGAGCGCGGCGAGGCGTGGCTGGCCCGCTACGGCGGCCTCATCTCCAGCGAGTGGGAGTTCGCGAAGGGCCTCCAGCTCCTCGAGGAGGACCCCGAGCTCTACGGCTTCATGGACCACTGGGTCGAGGCGGCCGACTGGATCGTGTGGCAGCTCACGGGCTCCTACGTGCGCAACGCCTGCACCGCCGGCTACAAGGGCATCCTCCAGGACGGCGAGTACCCCACCCGCGAGTTCCTCGGGGCGCTCAACCCGGACTTCGCCTCCTTCGCCGAGGACAAGGTCGCCCACGAGATCGGCCAGCTCGGCTCCGCGGCCGGCACCCTGTCCGCCGAGGCCGCCGCGTGGACGGGCCTCCCGGAGGGCATCGCGGTCGCAGTAGGCAACGTCGACGCGCACGTGACGGCCCCCGTCGCCCGCGCGGTCGAGCCCGGCCAGATGGTCGCCATCATGGGCACGAGCACCTGCCACGTCATGAACAGCGACGTGCTCACCGAGGTCCCCGGCATGTGCGGCGTCGTCGACGGCGGCATCGTCTCGGGCCTCTACGGCTACGAGGCCGGCCAGTCCGGCGTGGGCGACATCTTCGCCTGGTACGTCAAGAACCAGGTCCCGGCGCGTTACGCCGAGGAGGCCGCCGCGGCCGGGAAGAGCGTGCACCAGCACCTCACCGACCTCGCGGCCGACCAGCCCGTCGGCGGCCACGGCCTCGTCGCGCTCGACTGGCACTCCGGCAACCGCTCGGTCCTCGTCGACCACGAGCTCTCCGGCCTCGTCGTCGGCACGACGCTCACCACCCGCACCGAGGAGGTCTACCGGGCGCTGCTCGAGGCCACCGCGTTCGGCACCCGCAAGATCGTCGAGACGTTCGGCGCCTCGGGCGTCCCCGTCACGGAGTTCATCGTCGCGGGCGGCCTGCTGAAGAACGCGTTCCTCATGCAGGCGTACAGCGACATCCTCCGCCTCCCCATCTCGGTCATCACGAGCGAGCAGGGCCCGGCGCTCGGATCAGCGATCCACGCCGCCGTCGCCGCCGGCGCCTACCCCGACGTCCGCGTCGCGGGTGACGCCATGGGCAAGGTCGAGCGCGGTCGCTACCAGCCGGACGAGGAGCGCTCGCTCGCCTACGACCGCCTGTACGAGGAGTACTCGACGCTGCACGACTACTTCGGTCGCGGCGCCAACGACGTCATGAAGCGCCTCAAGTCGCTGAAGAGGGAGGCCCGCGCGTGAGCACCTACGCACCCGAGATCGAGGTCGCGGTCGCCCGCGTCCGCTCCGAGGTCTCCCGCCTGCACGCCGAGCTCGTGCGCTACGGCCTCGTGGTCTGGACCGGCGGCAACGTCTCCGGACGCGTCCCCGGCGCCGACCTCTTCGTGATCAAGCCGTCCGGCGTGAGCTACGACGACCTGAGCCCCGAGAACATGATCCTCTGCGACCTCGACGGCAACGTGATCCCGGACACCCCGGGCTCCCGCAACGCGCCCTCGAGCGACACGGCGGCGCACGCGTACGTCTACCGCAACATGCCCGAGGTGGGCGGCGTGGTCCACACGCACTCCACCTACGCGGTGGCGTGGGCGGCCCGTCGCGAGCCCATCCCGTGCGTGATCACCGCCATGGCCGACGAGTTCGGCGGCGAGATCCCCGTGGGCCCGTTCGCCATCATCGGCGACGACTCGATCGGCCGCGGCATCGTGGAGACACTCACCGGTCACCGCTCCCGCGCCGTGCTGATGGCGGGCCACGGCCCGTTCACCATCGGCAAGGACGCGAAGGACGCCGTGAAGGCGGCCGTCATGGTCGAGGACGTGGCGCGCACCGTGCACATCTCGCGCCAGCTGGGCGAGCCGACCCCCCTCCCCGTCGAGGCCGTCGACTCCCTGTTCGACCGCTACCAGAACGTCTACGGACAAGCACCCCAAGGAGCCCTGAAGTGAGCCGCATCACCACGTCCCTCGACCACTACGAGGTCTGGTTCCTCACCGGCAGCCAGAACCTGTACGGCGAGGAGACCCTCCAGCAGGTCGCCGAGCAGTCGCAGGAGATCGCCCGGCAGCTCGAGGAGGCGTCGGACGTGCCCGTCCGCGTCGTGTGGAAGCCCGTCCTCAAGGACTCCGACAGCATCCGCCGCATGGCGCTCGAGGCCAACGCGAGCGACCGCACCATCGGCCTCATCGCCTGGATGCACACGTTCAGCCCCGCGAAGATGTGGATCCAGGGCCTCGACGCCCTGCAGAAGCCGTTCCTGCACCTCCACACGCAGGCCAACGTCGCGCTGCCGTGGAGCAGCATCGACATGGACTTCATGAACCTCAACCAGGCGGCGCACGGCGACCGCGAGTTCGGCTACATCCAGTCGCGGCTCGGCGTCACCCGCAAGACCGTCGTCGGCCACGTCAGCACCGAGTCCGTCCGCACGAGCATCGCCACCTGGATGCGCGCCGCCGCCGGCTGGGCCGCCGTGCACGAGCTCAAGGTCGCCCGCTTCGGCGACAACATGCGCTACGTCGCCGTCACCGAGGGCGACAAGACCGAGGCCGAGCTGAAGTTCGGCGTCAGCGTCAACACCTGGGGCGTCAACGACCTCGTCGAGCGCGTGGACGCGGCGACCGACGCCGAGATCGACGCGCTGGTCGACGAGTACGAGGAGCTCTACGACATCGCCCCCGAGCTGCGGCGCGGCGCCGAGCGCCACGAGTCGCTCCGCTACGGCGCGGCGATCGAGGTCGGGCTCCGCTCGTTCCTCGAGGAGGGCGGCTTCGGCGCCTTCACCACGAGCTTCGAGGACCTCGGCGGGCTCCGCCAGCTCCCCGGCCTCGCGGTCCAGCGCCTCATGGCGGAGGGCTACGGCTTCGGCGCGGAGGGCGACTGGAAGACGGCCGTCCTCATCCGCGCGGCGAAGGTCATGGGCGCGGGCCTCCCGGGCGGTGCGAGCCTCATGGAGGACTACACGTACCACCTCGTGCCCGGCGAGGAGAAGATCCTCGGCGCCCACATGCTCGAGGTCTGCCCGACGCTCACCACGGGCCGCCCGAGCCTCGAGATCCACCCGCTCGGCATCGGGGGCCGCGAGGACCCGGTGCGCCTCGTCTTCGACACCGACCCCGGCCCCGCGGTCGTCGTCGCCATGTCGGACATGCGCGACCGCTTCCGCATCGTCGCCAACGTCGTGGAGGTCGTGCCGCTCGACGAGCCCCTCCCGAACCTGCCCGTCGCCCGTGCCGTGTGGAAGCCCGCACCCGACTTCGCGACGAGCGCCGCGGCCTGGCTCACCGCCGGGGCCGCCCACCACACGGTCATGAGCACGCAGGTCGGCGTCGAGGTCTTCGAGGACTTCGCCGAGATCGCGCGCACCGAGCTCCTCGTCATCGACGAGGACACGACCCTCAAGGGTTTCACCAAGGAAGTCCGCTGGAACCAGGCGTACCACCGCCTGGCCCAGGGCCTGTAACACCCACACCAGGGGTGCGGACCCGGCGCAGATGCCGGATCCGCGTCTCACAGCAGCAGTACGAAAGGACACGACCGTGAAGATGAAGAAGGTCCTCGTCGGCATCGCCGCCACGAGCATCGCCCTCTCCCTCGCCGCCTGCTCCGGCGGCGGAGGAGGCCGCGGCGGCGCCGCCGCCGACGGCGAGGTGAACCCCGCCGACACCCTCGTCGGCGTCGCCATGCCCACCAAGACCAGCGAGCGCTGGGTCGACGACGGCAACAACGTGCAGAAGCAGCTCACCGACCTGGGCTACCAGGTCGACCTGCAGTACGCCAACGACAAGGTCCAGGACCAGATCTCGCAGATCGAGACGATGCTGAACAAGGGCGCCAAGGCGCTCATCGTCGCGTCGATCGACGGCACCGCGCTGACCCAGGTCCTCAAGACCGCGGCCGACGACGGCGTCAAGGTCATCGCGTACGACCGCCTGATCAACGGCACCGAGGACGTCGACTACTACACGACGTTCGACAACCAGCAGGTGGGCGTGCTCCAGGGCAACTCCCTCCTCCAGGGCCTCGGCCTCGTCGACGCCGACGGCAACAGCACCGGCAGCACCGAGAAGAAGACCATCGAGATCTTCGCGGGCAGCCCGGACGACAACAACGCGCAGTTCTTCTACGACGGCGCGATGGAGACCCTCAAGCCGTTCCTCGACTCCGGCCAGGTCACCGTCGGCTCCGGCCAGACGGACTTCAGCCAGGTCGCGATCCAGCAGTGGAAGCTCGAGGGCGCCCAGGCGCGCATGGAGAACCTCCTCAGCGGGTTCTACGGCGGCGGCCAGCAGCTCGACGGCGTGCTCTCGCCCTACGACGGCCTGTCGCGCGGCGTGATCAACGCCCTGCGCTCGAGCGGCACGGCGGACGACGCCATGCCGATCATCACCGGCCAGGACGGCGAGAAGGCGTCCGACAAGCTCATCCTCGACGGCGTCCAGTACTCGACGATCTTCAAGGACACGCGCCTCCTCGGCGCCGAGGCCGTCACCATGGTCGACGACCTGCTGAAGGGCGAGACCCCGGACGCGCCCGACACCTACAACAACAAGGTGAAGGACGTCCCGACCAAGCAGTTCCCGCCCGTCACCGTGACGAAGGACAACCTCATCGAGGTCATCGTCGACAGCGGCTACTACACGCAGGACGAGATCGACAAGGGCGAGTAGTCCTCACCCGCACCGCACGAAGCGCGGTGCACCCGGCCGGTCGACGCTCGCGTCGACCGGCCTCCCCCCGGATCGGGCCGGCCGTGCACCACGGCCGGCCCGACCCCGGGCGGCGCTCACCCGCCGCCCGGCGCACCACCGCCGGGCACCCGGCACCACCATCCACAAAGCGAGGCAGGCCATGGCCAACCACATTCTCGAGATGCGCGGCATCACCAAGACGTTCCCCGGCGTCAAGGCGCTGCAGGACGTCAATCTCGAGGTCACGCGCGGCACGTGCCACGCGATCTGCGGCGAGAACGGCGCCGGGAAGTCGACCCTCATGAAGGTCCTCTCCGGCGTGTACCCCGCGGGCTCCTACGACGGCGACATCGTCCTCGAGGACGAGGTCGTCAAGTTCTCCAACATCCGCGACAGCGAGAAGTCGGGCGTGGTGATCATCCACCAGGAGCTCGCGCTCAGCCCCTACCTCTCCATCGCGGAGA
>NZ_JAVCVL010000120.1:0-8579 GCF_032917815.1 Clavibacter sp. MX14-G9D
CGCCGGGGGCTCCGCGGCGGACGGCCGGGCCGCGGCGGGATCCGCCGGCCCCTCCCCCTGCTCCCCGTCCCCGTCGTCCGTCCCGTGGCCGGTCAGCCGGAGGAACACGTCGTCGAGGGTCGGGCGGCGCATGCCCGCGTCGTGCAGCTCGACGCCCGCGGCGGTCAGCTCGCCGACGACCGCGGCGAGCGCGCGCGGCCCGTCGTCGACCTGCACGGAGAGGGTCCGGCCGTCCGAGGAGACCGCGGGCGACGTCGTGCCGACCCGCTCGAGGATCCCCCGCACCGCCGGACCGTCCGCGTCGCGCACGAGCGCGACCTCCACCCGATGGCCGCCGATGGAGCTCTTCAGCTCGTCGGCGGTGCCCCGCGCGATGACGGTCCCGCCGTCGATCACGGCGATGTCGTCCGCGAGCCGGTCCGCCTCCTCGAGGTACTGCGTGGTCAGCAGCACGGTCGTGCCCTCCGTCACCAGCTGCGTGATGACGTCCCAGAGCCCCAGCCGGCTGCGCGGGTCGAGGCCGGTGGTCGGTTCGTCGAGGAACAGCACGCGGGGCCGGGCGACGAGGGCGCCGGCGAGGTCGATGCGCCGCCGCATGCCGCCCGAGAAGCCCTTCACCGCGCGGTCGCGCGCCTCCGTGAGCCCGAAGGTGGCGATGAGCTCGTCGGCCCGCGCCCGCGAGGCGCGCCGGCCCATGTGGTACAGCCGGCCGACCATGTCGAGGTTCTCGAACGCGGTGAGGTTCTCGTCGACGGCGGCGTACTGGCCGGACACCCCGATCATCGCCCGGACGTCCGCCCCGCGCGTGAGCACGTCGACCCCGTCGACCCGCGCGGTGCCCGCGTCCGGTCGGATGAGCGTCGTGAGGACCTTGACGGCGGTGGTCTTGCCGGCGCCGTTCGGCCCGAGCAGGCCGAGGACCGTGCCCTCCGGGACCTGCAGGTCGAGGCCGGCGAGCGCGTGCACCGGCGGCGCACCGCGCGGGTGGTAGGTCTTGACGAGCCCCTCGGCTTCGATGACGGCCATGGCGCATGCTAGCGCCGGTGATTTCCCCGCGCAATGGATCCCGGACGCCGCGAGGGGCGGATGCCGACCGGCACCCGCCCCTCGGGGACTTCCCTCCTGTCAGCCGGGTCAGCGGCTCACGGAGAGGTACTTCGGCGAGCTGGTCCTCGCGGCGTTGGCGTCGTCGCCCGCGTACGTGGCGGTGACCGTGTAGCGGCCCTTCGCGTACGCCGGCAGCTCCACGCGGCCGGTGCCGGACGCGTCGAGCGTGACGTCGAACGAGTCCGAGCCCACCTGCACGACGACCGTGCCGGTCGGCGCCGCCTTGGCGGCGCTGTCGACCTTGACGGTGACGACGGCCTTCTGCGTGCTCGTCACCACGGACGGCTTGAGGCCCACCGTGACGGTGCTGGCCAGCTTGACCACGACGGCCTCGCTCGTGGCGGTGCCCGAGAGCCCCGCGGCCGGCTTCGCCGTCACGACGACGGTGATCGACTTGCCCGCCACGGAGGGCGAGACCCGGTAGGTCGCGCGCGTCTGGCCGGCAAGCGGCTTCCCGTCCGCGTACCACTGGTACGAGAACGCGAGGCCCTCGGCCTCCCACTCGCCGGTGGACGCGGTGAGCGTCTGACCGACGACGGGCGAGCCCGAGATGACGGGCGGCGCGGTGGCGACCGGTGCCGGGATCGGGCCCGACTCCACGCGGACGTAGGTCGTGGCGGCGCTGCCCGAGTAGGCCACGCGACCGAGGTACGCGGTCTCGGGCTCGAGGCCCGTCCAGGACGCCGTGTACGTGAGCGGGGTGCTCTGCACCGCGTCGAGCGGGTTCGGGGACACCTGGAAGGCGCCCTCGTCCGTCGTCGTGGACAGGTCGAACGTGGTGACCGTGAAGTCCTGCGTGCGCGTCCCCTTCGGGATCGAGAACACGTCGACCTGCACCACGTACGAGCCCGCGGTCGGGTCCTCGATGGTGACCGACTCGTCGGCCGACGCGGTCGCCGAGACGAACTGCTCCACGGCCTTCCCGCCCTCGAGGCGCGTGACCGTGAGGTCGAGGTCCGCGGCGTCGTCCGCCGAGTCGACGTCGATCCGCGTTGCCAGCAGCCCCTTCGGCACGGTGACCGGGTAGGTGAAGGAGGACTTCGCCTTGCCGGAGCCGGTGAAGGGCGACCGCTTGTCCTTCGGGTTCGGGATGACGACGCCGGGGGCGAGGCCCTCGGCGGTCAGCGCGATCTCGCCCGTGGCACCCGGCGTGACGGTGACGTCGACGGATCCGTCGATGCCGGTGCCCTGCACCTCGGCCGGGGCCGCGATGGAGACGGGGTTGACGGCGACGGGGCTGCGCACGACGTGGTCGGCGCTCGTCCAGGTCAGGGACCCGGTGGCGTACTCGTCGACGGTCGCCGTGGTGCGCGTGAAGGCCACCTCGAACGACTTCGTCTGGCCGGCCGCGGTGAACTCGAGCGTGCTCGGCGTGACGTCCGCCTCGATGCCCTCGAGGCCCTGGACGGTGGCGGTGTAGGTGCCGGCGCCCGTCGAGGTGACCTCGCGGGTCACGGTCTCGGCGCCCGTCAGGGTGCCGATCGCGATGCTCGCCAGGTTGAGCTCCGAGGGGTCGATCGGGTCGGAGCCGGTCTCGATCCCCACGCCCGCGATGTAGGCGAGCCAGTCGTCGAGGCCGTTCAGGTAGAGCAGCCCGGCGTCCAGGTACTCGGTCGGGTCGACGTGACCCGCGCCCTGCACGAAGGGATCGGTGACGGGCTGGCCGTCGCCGTCCACCGTGTCGTACGCGGTGGTCATGAGGGCCGACTTGATCTCCGAGACGGGCGCGTTCGGGCGCTCGCCCAGGTACAGCAGCGCGAGGCCGGCCACGTGCGGGGCCGCCATCGACGTGCCGGAGAGGAGGCCGTAGGTCGGCTCGCCGCCCTCGGCGTTGTTGGTCGCCGCGATGATCGCGACGCCGGGCGCCGTGACGTCGGGCTTGAGGATGTCGCTGCCGTCCGCGAGGACCGGGCCGCGCGAGCTGAAGCCGGCGACCTGGGGGGTCGGCTCCTCGATGCCGGTCGTGTTGTCCGGGACGAGCGTGACGGTCGCGCCGGGCGTGGACGCGTAGGCCGTGACGGCCGCGTAGACGTCCGCGTCGAGGTGGACGGTCGGCACCGCGTGGGTGTCGGAGTCCGTCGAGTTCGGCGTCGGGTTCACGAGCACCATGCCGATGCCGCCCGCGCGGGCGACCTCGGCCGACTTGGCGACGCGGTCGAACGTGCCGCGCTCGCACAGGACGATCGTGCCCGCGGCCTTCGCCGGGTCGAGGACGCCGGGACCGCAGAGCGCGGGTGTCGTGGCGCCGGCCGCGGCGACCGAGGCCGCCGTGACGAAGGCGCCCGAGACGGGCTCGGTGACCGTGATCGACGCGCCCGTGAAGGCCTGGCCGTCCCCGAGCTGGGCCGTGGCCTGGAAGTTGCCCGCCACCGTGCTGGCGCCGACCGTGGTGATCCACGGCGAGGCGTTGTCGAGGGTGGAGGAGTCGGGGCCGGAGTTGCCCGCGGAGGCCGACACGAAGATGCCGGCCGCGGCGGCGCCGAGGAACGCGACATCGGTCGCGGAGACCGTGGTCTCGGCCGATCCGCCGCCGATGGAGTAGTTGATGACGTCGACGCCGTCCGCCGTCGCCTGCTCGATGGCGGCGACGAGGTCGGCGCCCGCGCAGCCGTCGTCGGTGGTGACGGCGGGGTCGGGACCCGACCAGCACACCTTGTAGGCGGAGATCTTGGACGCGGGTGCCACGCCGGAGATCTCGCCGAGCTCGGCGCCCGCGATGGTCGCCTCGACGCCCGGCTCGCCCGCCGCGGTCGACGCGGTGTGCGAGCCGTGCCCGTCGCCGTCGCGCGGCGAGACGTACTCGCCCGTCTTCGCGGTGCCGATGTTCGCCTTGCCGAAGCCGTCGACGTAGTAGCGCGCGCCGATCACCTTCGTGCTGCAGTCGGCGGCGGTGAACTGCTCGCCGGTCTGGCACAGGCCCGTGAACTGCGTCCCGTCGCCCTTGTCGAAGCGGATCGTGGACCCGTCGAGGTAGGGCTCGTCGCCCGCCGTCGTGCCGAGCGCCTCGCCCGCGAAGGAGGGGTTCTCGGGGGCGATGCCGGTGTCGATGACGCCGATGACCGCGCCCTCGCCCGCGGAGTCCTGCCCGCCCGTCTCCGCCCAGACGCCGTCGGGGCCCGTGAGCCCCAGGAAGTCGATGGCCGGGGTCGAGGTGGGGTGGTAGATGCGGTCGGGCTCGACGCTCGCGACCTTGCGGTCGCTCGAGAGCCGTGCCGCCTGCTCGGCGGTGAGGTCGGCCGAGAAGCCGTTGACCGTGAGGGAGTACGAGTAGTCGATGTCGGCGCCGACGCTGGCGGCGACCTCCTCCTGCTGTCCCTCGAGGTAGTCCGTGTACTCGACGACCGGAGCGGCGTCGGCGTCGAGCTGCGTGCCCGATCGGGCCTGCGTGGCGGCGAGCCCGGAGACCCCGCCCTGGTAGGTCGCGGCGGCCTCGTCGGCGAGGGTCACGATGTAGCGGCCGTCCTTCAGGTCGACGGCCTGCTTCGCGACGGTCGGGGCGGGGGCGGCCATGGCGCCTCCGGCTCCGACGGTCACGAGGCCGGCTGCGACGAGGGCGGTGATGGCGGCGGAGGCCGTCGCCCTGCGCAGGGATGCTGCGCGGTTCGGCTCCGTGCGGAGCCTGGAGAAGCGTGGGATCACGAACACGTCCTTCAGTGGGGATGAGTGGCCCGCACGCGCCCCGAAGACGCGCACGAATCCTCAACATACCCCGGGTATTCGCCTTGAGATAGGCCGGGTGTTACCGCCGTGTAACAGATCGGACAGGTCCCTCGAAGCCCGTCATCCCGGCGATCCCGAGCGCTCCCGGCTGCTCCCGGGGCGGTCCCTCGTGGCTCGCGTACGCCACCCATGCAGCAGGTGTTCAGGATCCCGTCCGGACGGACCCGGCACGCGGAAGGGGCGCCCGCCTGCTGGCGCGCGCCCCTCCCGTCGTGCTGCCCGCCGCTCGCGCGGGCCCGTCTCAGCCGATCACGCGCAGCTGCCTCCGCGGGCTCGTGCCCGGTGCGACGACGGCGTCGCCCGCGTAGGCGGCCTGCACGGGATGGCTGCCCGCCGCGAGGTCGGCGAGCTCCAGGCGCGCGGTCCCCTGCGCGTCCAGGACGACGTCGTGCGCCTGCCCGTCGACCGAGACGGTGACCGTGCCGGTGGCGGGCGTGGGCGCGCGGCTCGCGACGCGGACGGCGACGGCGGACGTCCGGCCGCTCCGCGGATCCGCCCCGGTGACGGTCACGCTCACCCGCGGGGCGAACCGCACGGCCATCGGCTGCGTCACGGACGCCCCGTGCGAGCCGTCGGGAGCCGTCGCCGTGACCTCCGCGGTCAGCGCCCTGCCCACGTCCTGGGCGGTGGCCTGGTACGCGGCGTCGTCGGCGCCGGGCATCGGCTTCCCGTCGGACAGCCACCTCGTCCGGAAGGCGAGGCCGCTCGCGGCCCACGTCCCGACGTCCGCCGTCAGCCGCGATCCCACGATGGGCGTCCCCTCGATGCGGGCGGCCGAGGTCGCCGCGAGCGGGCGTGCCGCGCTCGGCGCCGTGGTGACGTCGACCAGCGTGCGCGGCGACGCGTCCGTGCCGTACGAGACCAGCCCGAGGTACTCCGGCCCCGCGGCGAGGCCGTCCCACGCGACCTGGAACGTCGCCTGCTCGCCCTGCACCGTGCGCACCGACTCCGGTCGCACCGAGGGGGCGCCCTCGCCCGCGCCCGGGCGCAGGTGGTACGGCTCGATCACGTAGCCGCCCGTCCCGCCCGCCGTGCTCACCCCGAAGACGAGGACCTGGGCCACGTAGTCGCCGGGCTCCGGGTCGAGGACCGTGATCCGCTCGGACGCCGACTCGGTCCCGGACTGCCGGCGGGTGATCACGCTGCCGTCCGCCGCCACCCGGTCGAGCGTCAGGTCGAGGTCCGTCGTCCCCGCGGTCGGGTGCACGTCCACGACCAGGGCGTGCTCCCCCGCGTCGACGTGGATCCGGTGCGCGAGGACCTCGCCCTCCTCCCCGCGTCCGGACTCCCCGGAGCCCGGGCGGGTCGGGTCGGGCAGCGGCACGCCGCGGACCAGCCCGTCGACCACGGGCCGGAGGGTGCCGGTCGATCCGGCCGTCACCGTGACGTCGGCCGCCCCCGTCGTGCCGGAGCCCGACACGGACCCCGGCGCCACGACCGGGACCGGCCGGACGGCGATCGGGCTGCGCACGGTCGTGTCGCCGCCCGTCCAGGTCAGCGAGCCGGTGGCGTACCGGCCCACCTCCGCGTCGGACGTGGACGAGAGCCGGACGGTGAAGGACCGCGTCTGCCCGGCCTTCGTGAAGGCGAGGGTCGCGGGGACCACGTCGGCGTGCACCCCGGCCAGCCCCTGGACCGACGCCGTGTACCGGCCAGGGCGGGTCGCGGTGACCGTGCGCGTCACCGTCCGCGGCCCCGTGAGGGATGCGACGGCGATGCTGGGCAGGTTGAGCTCGGACGGGTCCCGGGGCTGGGCGCCGTCACCGAGGTCGCCGCCGATGCCCGCGACGTACCGCGCCCAGTCGTCGTGGCCGGCGAGGTAGAGCAGCCCGGGATCGAGGTAGCGGGTCGTCTGGATCTCGCCCGCGCCCTGCGCGAACGGGTCCGTCAGGGGATGGCCGTCCGCGTCCACGGTGTCGCGGGCCGTGGTCATGAGCGCCGACTTGATCTCCGCGGGCGCGGCCTGGGGGTGCTCGCCGAGGTAGAGCAGCCCGCTGCCGGCCACGTGCGGGGCGGCCATCGACGTGCCGGACAGGGCGCCGAAGGTCGGCCGACCGGCCTCGGTGTCCGCGGTGGCGGCGAGGACCGCCACGCCGGGAGCGGCGACGTCCGGCTTGAGGACGTCGCCTCCCGCGAGGCTGGCCGGTCCGCGGGAGCTGAAGCCGGCGATCTGCGGGGCCGGGGCCTCGCTGCCCGTCGTGTTGCCGCGGACCATGGTCGCCGTCGCGCCGGCGCGCGCCTCGTCGAGGACCGTCTGCCGCGAGGGCACGTCGACGTGCACGGTGGGGACGGAGTGGGAGTCCGCGTCCGCGGAGTCGGTCTTCGTGTTGACGAGGACCATGCCCACGCCGCCGGCGCGTCGCACCTCCGCCGACTTCTCCACCCGCCCGGTCACGCCCCGGTCGCAGACGACGATCCGCCTGGCCGCCCGGGCGGGATCGAGCGAGTCCGCCGCGCAGACGGCCGGGGAGGACGCCCCCGCGACGGACGCCGCGGAGGCGAGCACGAGCGGCGCCGTGACGGGGGCGATCACCGTCAGCGACGCCCCGACGACCTTCCGTCCGTCCGCGAACGCGATCGTCCCGGAGTACGGGTGCGGCGCGGAGCTCGCGCCGACCGTGGTCACCCAGGGGGTGCTGTTGTCGCCCGTGCCCGCGTCCGGGCCGCTGTTCCCCGCGGCAGCCGCGACGAAGACGCCCGCGGAGGCCGCTCCGAGGAACGCCCGGTCGGTCGGGCTCAGCTCGGTCTGCCCGGATCCGCCGATCGAGTAGTTGACGACGTCGACGCCGTCCGCCGTCGCCTGCTCGATGGCCGCGACGAGGTCGCTGCTGGAGCAGCCGTCGTCGGTCTCCACCGCCGGGTCCGGTCCGTCCCAGCAGGCCTTGTAGACGGCGATCCGCGCGGCGGGGGCGACGCCGGAGATCTCGTCCACCTCCTGGCCGGCCACGACGGCGGTCACCCCGCCGTCGCCCGCGGCCGTGCTGGCCGTGTGCGATCCGTGCCCGTTCGTGTCCCGGGGCGAGAGCCGCTCCTGCGGCCCGAGCGGGTCGCCGTCGGCCTGGCGCCCCTGGACGAAGTAGCGCGCGCCGATGACCTTCGTCGAGCAGTCGGCGGCCGAGAACCCGGGACCGGTCTGGCAGGCGCCGTGGAACACATGGCCGTCGGCCTTGCGGTACGCGGTGCCGTCGGCGTCGCCGTCCCGGTAGGGCTCGGCACCGGGCGCGGTCCCGAGGGGAGCACCGGCGAACGCGGGGTTGTCGGGCGCGATCCCGGTGTCGATGTCGCCCAGCACGACGCCCTCGCCCGCGTGCTCCTGGCCGCCCGTACGGGCCCAGACGCCGTCGGGACCGGGGAGCCCCAGCGCGTCGAGCGCCGGGGTCGACTGCGGGTGGAGCAGCGTGTCGGGCTGCACGCTCAGGACGCGGTCGTCCGCCGACAGGCGCGCCGCCTGGTGCGCGGTGAGGCGGGCGGAGAACCCGTCGAGGGTCAGCGCGTAGGCCTGGTCGACCTGCGCGCCGACGGCGGCCGCGGTCTGGCGCTGGACGTCCCGCAGGTGGCCCGCGTAGTCCTCCACGGCCTCGGAGCCGGCGTCGAGCTGCGTGCCGGGATCCGCGCGGGTCGACTGCAGGCCCGGCGTGCCGCCGGCGTACGTCGCCGCGGGGTCGGCACGCAGCGTCACGACGTAGGACGAGGCGCGGCCGGCGCTCCCGCCGCCGTCGGCGGGACGGGGCGCGGCCTGCGCGACCCCGCGG
>NZ_JAVCVL010000121.1:0-8477 GCF_032917815.1 Clavibacter sp. MX14-G9D
GTCGGTCCCGGGGTCGGCGTCCGCGGTGATCCACGTGCCCACGGCCGGCCCGTCGAGCACGAGCGCGAGCGACGCGGCGCGCGACGCGCGGGCGTCCTCGAGGGCGGCGCGCACCGCGGCGGGGACGGGAGCGCGGTGGTCGCCGACGGGAGCGACCTCGACGACGACCACGCCGATCCGACCGCCGCAGGTGAGGCCGACCTGGAAGGCGTCGACGTCGCTCACGCCGAAGCCGGTGAGCACGGGCACCCCGTCGTCGAGCACGCCCGCGGCGACCTCGACCACGGCGCCCTCGACGCAGCCGCCGGAGATGGATCCGATGACGCGGCCCGCCTCGTCGACCGCCATGGCCGTGCCGGCCGTGCGGGGCGCGCTGCCGAGCACGTCGGTGACGCACGCGACCGCGAGCCGTCGGCCGTCGGCGAGGGCGTCGAGCACCTCCGCGGCGATCTCGAGCACGGCACCTCCGGACGGGAGCGCCCGGGCGGGGCGCGGACAGGCGAAGGGTACCGCCCGCGTCAAGCCTCGCACGGCCCCTGCGTAGGGTGGGACGCGGATGCCGGGGGGCTCCCCGGTGCCGGGCGCCGCATCCGGTGCCGAGGACGAGGACGAGGAGGCCCGAATGACCCCGACCGCACCCGCCTGGCCCCGCCCCCTCTTCCGCCGCCTCCGACGCGCGTGGCACGACTCGCCCTCCTTCGTGCCGGCGCTCGTCTTCGGGATCCTGGTGTTCGCATGGCTGTGGGCGCTCGACATCGATCGGCCGACGGAGGGGACGGGGACGGGGACCGTGATCCTGCGCGCCGCGGTCGCCCTCGCCGCCGGCGTCGCGCTGGCGGGAGCGCGACGCGCCACCCGCATGTACCACCCCGGCTCGCCCAGCGAGGTAGAGGTGTCGGAGGCGGCGGAGGACGGCGAGCTCCCGCCGCGAGCGGAACCCGTCGCATGGCAGGGCGCCCTCGAGCGGCGACGGCGGCAGATCCGTCAGGAGGCGTGGGCCGTGCCGCTCGCGCTCGTGCTGGTGGTGGCCCTCGCCGTCCTCGCTCCCGCCGGCGGTGTCCTGCCGGTGGCCTACATCGTGTTCCTCGCCCTGTTCGTCCCCTGGGCCGCATGGGTGATCGCCTCGCGAGGCCGCCGCCGCGACGGCGTCGACGCGCTGCTCATCCCGTTGCAGGAGCGGGCGCTCCGCGACGGCGAGGAGCGCGCGGGCTGGGCGCCGCCCTCCCCGCACGGCGGGATCCCGTCGGTGCGGGAGCGGGACGAGCCGACTCCCCGCTGAGCGGCGAGCGCTCGACCACGGGCGCGGAGCGGCGTGTGACGGCTCCCTGGATGACGCCGCGTGTCGGTGCGCTCCGCGGGCATCCACCCGCCGGGTGCGACCATCATGTCGAGGGCCCTCCGTCCGGCGTGCCCCACGGGGCCCGCATGCACGACGGGCGCCTCCGACGGAACGCGTCCTCCCGCGTCCCGCCCCTGCCGAGCGAACGGACCCGCATGGTCGACCACCGCGCCCCGAGCACCTCACGCCCCACCCCGCGGACCGTCACCGGCGCCTCGCCGGACACCGGATCCGGATCCGGCTCCGGCTCCGGCTCCATCGGCCGCCGCGCGGTGCACCGCGGGCACGTGCTGCACATCGCGGGCGCTCCCCGCGTCGAGGACGCCCGGCGGCACCTCGTCTCCGTCCCCGACGGCGCGCTCGCGGTCGACGCGGCGGGGCGCATCGCGTGGGTCGGCCCGTTCCGCGAGCTCCCCGCCGCGTTCGCCGACGCCCCCGTGCACGGCGACGCGTCCGACTTCCTGCTCCCCGGCTTCGTCGACGCCCACGTGCACTTCCCGCAGACGTACACGACCAGCGCCCACGGCGGCGGGCAGCTCCTGGAGTGGCTCGACTCCTGCGTCTTCCCCTCGGAGGCCCGCCTCGAGGACGAGGGCTTCGCCCGGATGATCGCGCGGGACTTCACCCGGCGGCGGGTCATGGCGGGCACCACCAGCGCGCTCGTGTTCGGGTCGGCGTTCCCCCACGCGCAGGACGCCCTGTTCGAGGCATCCCGCGACGCCGGCCTGCGGCTGGTGAGCGGCCGCGGGATCCAGACGGTCGGCTCCGGCCCCGCCACCCCGCTCCTCACCTCGGAGGAGGACGCCATCTCGCTCTCCTGCGCGGAGATCGACCGCTGGCACGCCGCCGACACGGGGGACGCGACCACCGCCCTGCTGCAGGTCGCGATCGTCCCCCGCTTCAGCCTCTCGGTGACGCCCACGACGTTCCGCGGGCTCGGCGAGCTCTACGACGTGGCGCGGGGCGAGGGCGTCTACTTCCACTCGCACCTGAACGAGAACGACCGGCCGGGCACGGGCGAGATCGCGGCCGTCCGCCAGGTGTACGGCACGGAGACCTACCTCGACACCTACGACGGGCGGTTCCTGCCCGGGTCGGCGCGCGGCGGGTCGAGCCTCCTCGGCCGGCGCAGCATCCTCGCGCACGCGGTGCACTGCCAGGACTCCGAGCTCGCGCGGCTGCGCGACACGGGCAGCAGCATCGCGCACTGCCCCACGTCGCAGCAGTTCCTCGGCTCGGGCACGATGCCGTGGCGGCGCACGCGCGCATCGGGCGTGAACGTGGCCATCGGATCCGACGTCGGAGCCGGGGACGAGTGGCTCGTCTCCCGCGTGCTCAACGACGCGTTCAAGGTGCACCTGTCGGAGCCGGGCGACGCGGGCGTGGAGCTGGACGCGGCCGAGCTGCTGTTCCTGGGCACGCTCGCCGGCGCCCGCGCGCTGGACATGGAGGAGCGCTACGGCAACCTCGATGTCGGCAAGGACGCCGACTTCCTGACGATCACGCCGGACCGGTGGGAGCCGCTCGCCCTGACGCTCGCGCACGGCATCCGCTCGGACGACGCGGCGCGCGCGACCGACCAGCTCCTCTTCACCCTCCTGATGGGCCTCCGCGAGCCCGCGATCACGGGCGTCCACGTGCAGGGCCGGCGGGTCTCGGCGGGCTGAGGGGCGGCCGGCGTCAGCCGCCGAGGGGCGTTCATCGGCCGGCGTCAGGAGCTGAGCAGGCGGTTCTCGTAGGCGTGCACCACGATCTGCGCGCGGCTGCGGAGCTCGAGCTTGCCGAGGATGCTGCTGATGTGGGTCTTCACGGTCGTCTCGCTCACGAAGGCGGCCGCCGCGATCTCGCTGTTGCGGAGCCCCTTCGCCGCGAGCAGGAACACCTCCCGCTCCCGCGGCGACAGCGCGGCGAGCGCCCGCTCGGGCCGCTCGGTCGCGGACGCGCGGGCGTGCTCCGCCACGAGGTCGACGAGCGGCGTGGGCGCCGCGTCGCCGGCGTGCACCGCGCGGACGGTCTCCAGGAGGGTCTCGGGCGTCGCGTCCTTCGTGATGAACGCGCTCGCCCCGTGCCGCATCGACTGGAACAGCGCCTCGCGCTGCTGGAACGTGGTGAGGATCACGACCTTCGGCCGCGACCCCGGCTCCCCCTCGACCGCGTCCGGGTCGTCGCGCGTGATCCGGTGCGTCGCCTCGATGCCGCTCATCACCGGCATGCGGATGTCCATGAGGACCACGTCGGGGCGCGTCCGCGTGACGAGGTCGACGGCCTCCCGCCCGTCGGTCGCCGAGCCGACGAGCTCCAGGTCGGGCTGGGACTCGATGAGCATGCGGATCCCGTAGATGAACAGCCGCTGGTCGTCGACGACGACGATGCGGATGCGGCGGGGCGCGGTGGCGGTCATGACGCGTCGCCGTCCGGATCGGCGCGACCGGAGCCGGGTGCGGCGTCCTCGTCGCCGGCCGCGTCCCCGGCCCGGGCTGCCGGGTCGCCCGCGTCCGCGTCCGCGCGCGGTCCCTCCGCCGCGCCCCGCCCGTCCGCCGCGCGCCGCCCGTCCGACGGGTGCTCCCCGTACGTCGGCAGGAACGCCGTCACCAGGTAGCCGTCGGCCGTCTCCCCCTCCTCCGGATCCGTGCGCTCCGCGGTCAGCCAGCCGCCGGCGAGCCGCGCGCGCTCCTGCATGCTCCCGACGCCGAACCCGCCGCGGGGACGGGCCGGGGGCAGCTTCGACGGCGGCTCCGGCGGCGTCCCCGAGCCCGTGCTGCGCACCGTCAGGGCGAGGCCGGGGCCCTCCCAGACGAAGGAGACGTCGACGGTCGCGATGCCCCGCGTGTGCTTCAGCGCGTTCGTCAGGCTCTCCTGCACGATCCGGTACACGCTGAGCTGCTGCGACGGGGTGAGGCCGCCGGGCCTCCCGGTCGTGCGCAGGTCGACGCGCATCCCCGTGGCCGCCATGCCGCGGACGAGCGCGGGCAGGTCCGCCAGGTTCGGCTGCGGCCGGTGGCTGTCGTCCGTGAGCTCCTCGATGAGCCCGCGGAGGTCGAGGAGCGCCGACCGGGCGGTGCCCGCGATCTCCCGCAGCGCCTCGTCCGTCGTCTCCGGTCGGGTCTCCCGGAGGAACCGCGACCCGTCGGCGACCGCCACCACCACGGCGAGGGAGTGCGCGAGGACGTCGTGGACCTCCTGCGCGATGCCGCTGCGCTCCTGCGCGATGCGCAGCTCCACGCCGGCGACCTCGAGGTCCGCCTCGGCGCGCACGAGCCGGGCGCGGTCGCGCACCAGCCGGGCGCGGTCCGGGAGGAGGCGCCCGCCCCGTCGCAGCGCGACGCCCAAGGCCCACGCGGCGACGTACATGACGGCGGCGATGCCGGCGAGCAGCAGCGCCCATCCCACGGACACGCCCTCCCCGTACGGCGCGGGACCGAGGCCCTGCCCGGCGCTCCCGTAGCCGGACGCGGAGATCGCGAAGCCGAGGCACACCGCCTGGAACGCGCCGACCGCGAGCGCCGCGGCCTGCATGCCCGCGCTCCCCGTGCGGCCGATGGCGAAGGCGACGACCGGCGCAGCCGCCGCGACCGGCCACGTCGTGGGATCCGGCGGAGCGACGAGGGCGAGCAGCGACGTCACGCCCGAGGCGCCGAGCATCTGCAGGGCCGGCACCACGAGCACGATCGCGAGCGCGGACCGCGGGGCCGTCCGGGCGATCGCGATCGCCGCGGCGTACGCGGCGACGGTGGCCGCGTAGGCGTAGCCGTGCTCCGGCAGGCCGCCGCCGAGCCCGACCAGCAGGAACAGGAGCAGGAAGGCCGTCCCCGCGGCCGGCTCCACGTACGGCCGGAGGCGGGAGCGGAGTCGTCGGGGCATGCCCTCACGCTAGGGCGGCACCGCCCCGGATCCGAGGGCCGGCGCCCGACGTCATCCGAAGGGACGAGCGGCGCCCTGGCGTCCGTCAGCCGCGGAGGTCGCCCTCCTCGGCGTCCCCGTGCCCGCCGGCGTCCGGATCCTCGCCGACGACGGACAGGGGGAAGCCGGGCATCGGCGGCGCGTAGGAGCCGGTGTGGTGCATCGTGCCCGTGGTCACCACGTGGTGACCGCCGTCGTCGCCGCCCCCGGCCTCGGGATCGTCCGGACCGTCGTCGCCTCCCCCGGCCTCGGGATCGTCCGGAGCGTCGTCGCCGCCCCCGCCGCCCAGGAGCCGGCGCGTGAGGGCCGCGCCCGAGGCGAGGAGGGCGTCGAGCGCCGCCGCGAGGTCGTCGTCACCCGGGGCGCGACCGGCGATCGCGGCGCGCAGCACCGTCCGGCGCATGAGCTCCTTGGCGAACGACCCCGTCGTCCCCTCCGCCTCCCGGGCCGCGTCGTCCAGCGCGTCCTCCCCCACGGGCAGCCCCGCCGCGTACCGGCGGAACAGGCGGATGCGCGCCTCCGGGCCGGGCAGCGGGATCTCGACGGCGAGATCGACCCGACCCGGGCGGGTCGCGAGCGCGCGCTCGAGCGTCTGCACGCGGTTCGTGGTCATGACGAACGCGACGTCCGCGTCGCTGTCCAGCCCGTCGAGGGCGTCGAGCACCTCGAACAGGAGGGGCTGCGGCGAGGTGTGGCGCTCCATCGCGACCAGGTCGATGTCCTCGAGCACGACGATGGACGGCGCGAACGTCCGGGCGATCTCGGCCGCCTGGGTGATGTACCGGATGCTCGACCCCGTCAGGACGACGGCCGTGACCCCGGGCGTCCTGGACAGCAGGTGCCGGATCGTGAGCGTCTTGCCCGTTCCGGGAGGGCCGTACAGGAGCACTCCGCGCTTCAGGTGCTGGCCCGCCGCCCGGAGCGCGTCGCGGTGGTCGCCGATGCCGACGACGTGCTGCACGACCTCCTCCAGCACGCCCCGCTCGAGCACGACCGCGTCCTCCGGCACGTCGGGTCGGACCACGAACGACGCGCCCGCGGACGCGCCGAACTGCGTGGCCTGGAACGAGAGCACCTGGCCGCGCAGCACGCTGCGGGCGATCATAAGCTCGCGCAGGCGGTCGAGGAAGGCGGTGACGGCGTCGTCGTCCGCGCCCATGACCTCCAGCTGCGCGTCCTCCCGCCCGAACTGCGGCGCGGCCCCGCGCTGCACGACCACGAGGGGGACGCCGTCGTGCTCGAGGAGGCGCACCCCGAACTGCACGACCCGGCGCCGGGTCGCGGGGCCGGTGTCCCGATCGGCGTACGACACGGGGCCGGGGGCGAAGCGGACGTGCGCGTTCGCGATCAGCTCCGACATGGACGTGTGGAAGCGCTGCTCGCCGCCGGTGGACCCGATGAGGCTCCCCGGGGCGGATCCGGCGAGCTCGTCGAGCGCGATGTCCGCATCGACGAGGCGGTGCGCGACCACCTGCTCGACGACGATCGGCAGCGTCGTCGCGTCGCACCCGAGGTGGACCGAGATCGCGTCCCCCAGCGGGGTGCGGTCGCCCGCCCTCTCCTCGGACATCGCCGTCACGCGCGCGAGGTACCCCGCGACGGCGCGCATCATCTCGCGGTCGAGCTCGTCCATCGGCATGCGGCACCCCGTCTCCGGCCGCCCGGCGCGACCACCCCGACCGTAGCGGGGCCGGCGTCGGGCCTGCGGAGCGCGTGCCGACGGGCGCCGGCCGGCTCAGCCGGCGTCGCCGTCGCGCTCCTCGGGCTCCAGCAGCCGGAGCCGCACGCGGTGCGCCACCACGACGAGGGCGAGCCAGGCGACGGCGAGGAGCCAGCCCGCGAGGACGTCGGTCAGCCAGTGGTGGCCCAGGTAGACGCGGCTGAGGCTCACGGAGGCGGCGAAGGCGACGGCGATCCCGTAGGTGAGCACGCGCGTGGAGCGCCGCATCTGCCGGAGCACCAGCAGGTAGGCGACGATGCCCGCGACGACGCTGGCGTTCAGCGTGTGGCCGGACGGGAACGACGGCGACGTCTCGTACGGCGGCACGGCATCGGTGCGCGGCGGGCGGTCGCGGCCGAGGAGCTCCTTGCCGACCTCCGTCATCAGCAGGGATCCGGCTCCCGCGACGAGGCCGAGCACGATCGGCACCCACTGCCGGCGGCGGATCGCGAGCGCGACGATCACCGCGAGGCCCACGATCGGGACGGCGTAGACGCCGGCGGCCTCGGTGAACACGGTCATCGCGGTGTCGAGCCACGGGGAGCGGACGTCCATGGCGAGGCGCAGCACGGGCTCGTCGAGCAGGGCGACGCTGTCGTCGTCGGTGACGGCCACGTACAGGCCCGCAAACAGGCTGGAGGCGACGGCCATCACGACCAGCCCGAGGGCGAGGACGGCCGCGAAGGTGCCCGACGGCCCGACCCGCCGCGCGACGCCGCCCGCCGCGCGGACGACGCGGCCGGGCGGCCGGTCGCGACGGCGCCGGACCGGCAGGCGGTCGCCCGAGGATCCGGGCCGGGTCACCCGTGGACGAGCGCGGACGACGGCACGCGGTCACGCTGGCGGACCGCGGCCGAGATGAGGCCCACGACGCCCGCGATGACGCCCACGACGAAGGTCGCGATGCCGCCGAGGATCCCCATGAGGACGATCCCGAACGTCCCGGCGCCCTCGTCGATCGTGGCGACGCCCGTCTGCGCGCTCCAGGTGGCGAGGATCGCGAGCCCGAGGGCGAGGACCAGCGCGACCACCGTGCAGCCGACGAGGTACCAGCCCCAGCCGGCGCCGCGCGCACGGGCCACGGCGAGGACGACGGCGACGAGGATCGCGAGCACGGGCACGCCGAGCGACAGGGTGAGGGCGAGGGCGGACGCGGTGTCGGGATCCATGCGTCGAGCGTAGGCCGCGCGGCGGGGGACGGCGAGGGGCGGGCGGACGGCTCCTAGCATGAGCGGATGGCGGGAGCACGGGGCGCGGACGACGACGACGACTGCGCCGCCCGCATCGCGGGGGTCGTCCTCGCCGCGGGTGCGGGCGTGCGCTTCGGTGGCCCGAAGGCGCTCGCCGCCCGTCCCGACGGCACGCCCTGGCTCGCGAGCGCGATCCGCGCGCTCGCCGAGGCGGGCTGCTCCCCGGTGCTCGTGGTGCTCGGCGCGGCCGCCGAGGAGGCCGCTGACCTGCTCCGCACGCTCCCCGAGGCGGTCGACGCGGTCGTCGTCCGCGCCGACGACTGGGCCG
>NZ_JAVCVL010000122.1:0-8417 GCF_032917815.1 Clavibacter sp. MX14-G9D
GGGCTCCGTCGGCGACGCCGGGGCGTCGTCGAGCCGGCCGGGCGACGCGGTGCGGCCGCCGGGCAGGAGCTCGCGGACCGCGGCGTCGGCGAGGGCCACCGGGTCGTCGGCGATGTCGAGCGTGACGCCGCGCTCGTCGTCGCCGAGCGGCTCCAGCGTGCGCAGCTGCGAGGCGAGGAGGCTCCCCGGCATGAAGTGGCCCGCCCGGTGCCCGAGGCGCTCGGCCAGGAGGTCGTGGTCGCCCGCGAGGTGCACGAAGGCGACGTCGGGCGCGGCGGCGCGGAGGACGTCGCGGTAGGAGCGCTTCAGGGCGCTGCAGGCGACGACCGGGCCGCCCTCGGGCCGGTCGGCGAGCACGCGCCCGACGGCCTCGAGCCAGGGGCGCCGGTCGTCGTCGTCGAGGGCGTGGCCCTCGGCCATCTTCCGGCGGGCGGCGTCGGTGTGGAGGTCGTCCCCGTCGACGAAGGGGACGCCCGCGTCCTGGGCGAGGAGGTCGCCCACCGTCGACTTCCCGGATCCGGAGACCCCCATCACGATCACGGGCGGGAACGGGCGGACGGCGTCGATGCGGATCACTCCCTGCGGTTCGGTGAGGAACTCGTGCGGCGCGACCCTCGCGGTGCGCCCGTCCATCCTACGAGACGCTCCCCGAGACCTCGCTGACGCCCGGGGACCCGGGCGTACCCTGAGCACGACTGTCGACAAGGAGGCATCAGATGTCAGATGACCAGAAGGCCACGGCGAACATCGGGGTGGTGGGGCTCGCGGTGATGGGGTCGAACCTCGCCCGCAACCTCGCCAGCCGCGAGGGCAACACGGTCGCGGTGTACAACCGCACCACCGAGAAGACCACGCACCTCATCGAGGAGCACCCCGAGGCCGGCTTCGTCGCCGCCACCACCGTGGAGGAGTTCGCCGCGTCGCTGCAGCGCCCCCGCACGGCGATCATCATGGTCAAGGCCGGTCGCGGCACGGACGCCGTCATCGAGCAGCTGACCGCGGCGTTCGAGGAGGGCGACATCATCGTGGACGGCGGCAACGCCCTGTTCACCGACACCATCCGCCGCGAGAAGGAGGTCCGCGCCAAGGGCCTCCACTTCGTCGGCGCCGGCATCTCCGGCGGCGAGGAGGGCGCCCTCAAGGGCCCGAGCATCATGCCCGGAGGGACCGCCGAGGCGTACGAGACGCTCGGCCCCATCCTCGAGTCCATCGCCGCGGTCGCCGAGGGCGAGCCCTGCGTGACCCACGTCGGCACCGACGGCGCCGGCCACTTCGTGAAGATGATCCACAACGGCATCGAGTACGCCGACATGCAGCTCATCGCCGAGTCGTTCGACCTGCTCCGCCGCGTCGGCGGCCACGAGCCCGACGCCATCGCCGACGTCTTCGAGGAGTGGAACGGCGGCGACCTCGAGTCGTACCTCATCGAGATCACCGCGGAGGTGCTGCGGCAGGAGGACGCGTCGACCGGGAAGCCCCTCGTCGACGTGATCGTCGACCAGGCCGGCTCCAAGGGCACCGGCGTCTGGACCGTGCAGAACGCGGTGGGCCTCGGCGTGCCCGTGGGCGGCATCGCGGAGGCCGTGTTCGCCCGCGCCGTCTCCTCGAAGCCCGAGCAGCGGAAGGCCGTGCAGGCCACGATCACGAGCCGTCCGGAGATCCAGCCCGGCGGGGACACCTTCGAGGACGACGTGCGCGCCGCGCTCTACGCCAGCAAGGTCGTCGCGTACGCGCAGGGCTTCGACGCGATCATCGCGGGCGCGGAGGAGTACGGCTGGGACATCGACAAGGGCAAGGTCGCGGAGATCTGGCGCGGCGGGTGCATCATCCGCGCCCAGTTCCTGAACCGCATCGTCGAGGCGTACGAGAAGGACTCGGGTCTCGCCACGCTGCTGGAGGACCCGTACTTCGCGAAGGCCGTCGCCGACGGCGAGCAGGCCTGGCGCCGCGTCGTCTCGGTCGCCGCGCTGTCCGGCATCCCGGTGCCCGGCTTCGCGTCGGCGCTCAGCTACTACGACTCGCTCGCCTCCGAGCGCCTGCCCGCCGCCCTGGTGCAGGGCCAGCGCGACTTCTTCGGCGCCCACACGTACCACCGCGTCGACAAGGAGGGCACCTTCCACACGCTGTGGTCCGGCGACCGCTCCGAGATCGAGGCCGAGGACACGCACTAGCCGTCCGCGCCCCGACGACGCCCCGCCGCCCCTCGTGGGCGGCGGGGCGTCTGTCAGACTGGGGCGGATGGACGACGACGAGCACCCCGAGCTCGCGGGCTACGAGCCGCACCGCCCCCGGAGCCTGCGCAGCAAGCGCACGCTCCTCGTGATGCGGGTCGTCGTCGTCGTCGGGATCGTCAGCCTGCTGCTGCCCGGCGTCGTCACCATGGTGCGCGTCGGCGCGAACACGGCCGACATGGCGTGCGCCGACTTCGTGCGCTTCGAGCGCCCCGACTCCCCGTCCTACGAGGTGCGCTTCCAGCTCTTCGGCCCCGGCGTCGTGGGCTACGAGTGCTACACGCGGTACGCCTTCGGCGGCGACGAGCACATCGTCTCGCTGGGCCTCATCCCCTCGGGGCGCGCCGCGCGCGAGGTCGTCGAGCGGAACTCCCGGGACTGACCCGCGGGAGCCGCCTCCCGCACGGGGAGGCGGCGGGCGTGCACCGGGTCAGGCCGCGCCGTCGAACATGCTCGTGACGGATCCGTCGTCGAAGACCTCGTGGATCGCGCGGGCCAGCAGCGGCGCGATGGGCAGCACCGTGAGCTTGTCCCAGCGCTTCCCCTCCGGGATCGGCAGCGTGTCCGTGACGACGACCGAGTCGATGTGCGGGCTGTCGAGGATCTGCGTGGCCGGGTCCGAGAAGACGGCGTGCGTCGCCGCCACCACGACGCCCGTGGCGCCGTTCCTCTTGAGCGCCTCGGCGGCCGAGACGATGGTGCGCCCCGTGTCGATGAGGTCGTCCACCAGCAGGCAGACGCGACCCGAGACCTCGCCCACGATCTCGTGCACGGTGACCTGGTTGTGCACCTTCGGGTCGCGGCGCTTGTGGATGATGGCGAGGGGGGCGCCGAGCTTGTCGCTCCAGATGTCGGCGACGCGGACGCGGCCCATGTCGGGCGAGACGACCGTGAGGGTCTTCGAGTCGAGGACGCTGCGCATGTGCTCGAGGAGCACGGGCATGGCGAAGAGGTGGTCGACGGGACCGTCGAAGAAGCCCTGGATCTGGGCGGCGTGCAGGTCGACCGACATGATCCGGTCGGCGCCGGCGGCCTTGAAGAGGTCGGCCACCAGGCGGGCGGAGATCGGCTCGCGGCCGCGGCCCTTCTTGTCCTGGCGCGCGTAGGGGTAGAACGGGGCCACCACAGTGATGCGCTTCGCGGAGGCGCGCTTGAGCGCGTCGACCATGATGAGCTGCTCCATGAGCCACTCGTTGATGGGCGCCGTGTGCGCCTGGATGACGAAGGCGTCGCTGCCGCGGACGCTCTCGTCGTAGCGGATGTAGAGCTCGCCGTTGGCGAAGGTCCGCGCGTCGGTGTGCACGAGGGTGGTCTCGAGCTCCTCCGCGATCTGCTCGGCGAGCTCGGGGTGCGCGCGCCCCGTGACGAGCACGAGCCGCTTCTCTCCGGCGGTCTTGATTGCGGACACGGGACTCCGTCTCGTCAGTGCTGCTCGGTGGTCTGGGCGTCGGACGAGTCGTCCCTCGCGCCGTCGGCGGCCTCGACGGCGGCCCGGGCCTCGGGGGTGCCCGGTCGCTTGGCCTCGGTCCAGCCGACCATGTTGCGTTGCGGCGCCACCGAGATGCCGAGTGCGCCGGGCGGGACGTCCTTGCGGATGACGGCACCGGCACCCGTGTAGGAGCCGGTACCGATCCTAACGGGTGCGACGAAGACGTTCCGCGAGCCCACGTGCACGTGGTCGCCGACCTCCGTGCGGTGCTTGGCGACGCCGTCGTAGTTCGCGAAGATCGCGCCGGCGCCGATGTTGGTGTGCTCGCCGATGGTCGCGTCGCCCACGTAGCTGAGGTGCGGGACCTTGCTGGACGCGCCGATCTCCACGTTCTTGGTCTCGACGTAGGCGCCGATCTTGCCGTCGTCGCCGAGGCGCGTGCCCGGGCGGAGGAACGAGAACGGGCCGACCTTCGCGCGGGCGCCGATGACGGCGAGCTCCGCGTCGGTGCGGCGGACCTCGGCGTCCTCGCCGACCTCCGTGTCGCGGAGGGTCGTGTCGGGGCCGACCGTGGCCCCCGCGGCCACCGTGCTGGCGCCGAGGATCTGCGTGCCCGGGAGGACGGTCACGTCGGCGGCGAGCGTGGCCTTCACGTCGATCCAGGTGGTGCGCGGGTCCTGGACGGTCACGCCCGCGAGCTGCCAGCGCCGGATGATGCGCGCGTTCAGCTCCGTCGCGGCCGCCGTGAGCTGCACCCGGTCGTTGATGCCGGCGACCAGCCAGCTGTCGCGCACGGGGAGCGCCTCGATGGCGCCGCCCGCGCGGCGGATGACGTCGGCCGCGTCGGTGAGGTACTTCTCCCGCTGCGCGTTCTCGGTGCCGATGGCGCCCAGGGTCCGCCGCAGCGCCTCCGCGTCGAAGACGTAGACGCCCGCGTTGACCTCGTCGATGCGGAGCTGGTCGCCCGTGGCGTCCTTCTGCTCGACGATGGCCTGGAACCCGCCGTCCTCGCCGCGGATGATGCGCCCGTTGCCGGTGGGGTCGGCGAGGCGGGCGGTGAGCAGGGTCAGGTCGTTGCGGGCCTGGCGGTGCGCGGACACGAGCGAGCGGAGGGTCGCCGCGTCGAGCAGCGGCACGTCGCCGGACAGCACGACGACCTGGCCCGTGAACCCGTCGGGCAGGGCGGTGATGCCCACCTCCACCGCGCGGCCGGTGCCCGGGATCTCGTCCTGGTCGACCACGAGGGCGTCGGGCGAGAGGGCGCGGACGACCTCGACGACCTGGTCGCGCTCGTGGCGGACGACGGTGACGACGTGGCGGGCGCCCAGCTCCTCCGCGGTCGCGAGCACGTGGCCGACGAGCGGCAGCCCGGCGAGCGCGTGCAGCACCTTGGGGAGGCGCGAGCGCATGCGCGTGCCCTGGCCGGCGGCGAGGATCACGACGGCGATCGAGGGGCTGCGCGGCTCGCCGTCGACGTCGAGCTCGCCCGTGACGATGGGGATCTCGCGGGTCCTCGGCGTGCTGTCTGAGTCGGTCATGACGATCTCCCTGCGTCTCGCGTTCCGTCGTCCGGCGCGGCCGGCGGGCGTCGCTCCGCCCCCAGGATTCGAACCTGGACCTCACAGCTCCAAAGGCTGAAGTGCTGCCGTTACACCAAGGCGGACCGCTCCACGGCCCGGCCGTGCGCAGGTCGAGTCTGCCAGACCGCGGTGCGCCGGTCGGCCGGGCGCTCGACTCCGCCCCTGGGGCGGGGCCCACCGTGAGGGCATGTCCTCCCCGCCCCCCACGAACCTCCCCGCCGGTCGGTTCCGATCCCCGACCGGCCTCTCCGACACGGCCCTCCGCCTGTACGCGGAGCGCGCGGTGCTCACCCCGGCGGCCGTCGATCCGGCCACCGGGTACCGCTCCTGCTCCCCCGACCAGCTCGTCGACGGCATCACGCTGGACCTCCTGCGACGCGCGCGCATCCCGCTCGACGACCTCCGACCCGGCGATCGCCTCCGGTTCGAGGAGCATCGGGGCAGGATCGCGATGCGCCGGGCCGTGGAGGACCTCCACGTGGCCCTCGCCGAGCGCGTGGCGACCGGCGACCCCGCCGGTCTCGTCGTCGAAGTCCGCCCCGCGGGCCCCGCGGACCGGGTCGCGTGCGACGTCCCCTTCGGCGTCTCCGCGGATCCCGAGGACCTGGAGGAGACCTTCGCGGGGCTGGCCGTGGACCTGCCCCGGCTCGACCGCGCCCTCGTCGAGGCCCTGCGCGCCGCGGGGATCGAGCCGCTGCCCGAGTCGTGGACGGCGTCGGTCCCGGGCGCGACTCCCGGGCTGCGCCTCGCGCACCGGGTCCCCGGGCCCGTGTCGGCGGATGCCCTCCGCCCCGTGGTCGACGCCGTCGCGCCGCGCTCTCCTGCCTCGCCACCCTCGCGTTCGCCCGGCGCATCGCCGAGGGCCGGTCCGAGGCGCTCGGCGACGCGGCCCGTCGCCGGGTGCGCTCGGCGTCCCTGTTCGACGCGGCCGGCGTCGCCGCGGACGTCCACGACCTCGTCCCCGCGGGGTCGCGGGCGCCGGAGGCCGAGGAGGAGCCGGACTCCCAGGTGGGTCCGGGAAGCCGGGGCGGACCGGCATGATGGGGGCATGCCCAGCCGCGACGAGGTCGACCGCATCGTCGACGCGTGGCGGGGCGAGCGGCCCGACCTCGACTTCTCCCCCCTCGAGGTGCTGTCGCGCGTCGGACGGCTGTCGCGGCTGCTGGAGCGCGCCCGGCGCTCGGCGTTCCAGGAGTCGGAGCTCGAGTCGTGGGAGTTCGACGTGCTGTCGGCGCTCCGGCGCGCGGGCGACCCCTACCAGCTGAGCCCCAAGGCCCTCCTCCAGCAGACGCTCGTCTCCTCGGGCACCATGACCAACCGCATCGACCGGCTCGTCGCCCGCGGGCTCGTGGAGCGCCGGACGGACCCGCACGACGGGCGCGGGATCCTCGTGGTCATGTCCGACGCCGGGCGCAGGCGCGTGGACACGGCCATCACGCGGCTGGTCGCCGAGGAGGCCGACCTGCTGGAGACGATGCCCGCCGCCGATCGCGACACGCTGGCGGGGCTCCTCCGCCAGCTGATCCTCGACCTGGACGACGACGGGGCCTGATCCGACCGGCCGTCGGCGGCGTCGCTCAGGCGTGCGCGACGCAGCGGCGCGCGGCCGGACGGATCTCGAGCCGGCCGGCCGGGATCCGCTCCCCGCAGACCTCGCAGCGGCCGTAGGTGCCGGCGTCGAGTCGTGCGACGGCCGCGTCGACGTCGTCCAGGCGGGCGCGCGCCTCGTGGATCATCGCGTCGGACTGCGAGCGCTCGAAGGCGAGGGTCGCTCCCTCCGGGTCGTGCTCGTCGTCGGAGTTGGCGTCCTGGCGCGCCTCGACGATGGCCGCCACGTCGCGGTCGAGCCCGCGGATGAGCGCGAGCGTGTCGGCCCGCAGGGCGGCCAGGGACGCACGCGGGTCGAGGGGCGCGGCGTCGGCCGGGGCCGCCTCGATCGGCGCGGCGTCGTCCCGCGCGGCGTCGTCGGGGTCGGGGTCTGCGGGCACGGAACCGGGCTACGCGGCGACGAGCGCGTGCGCGTCGGCGAGCAGCTCCACCGAGCGGAGGCGCTCCGGCGTCCGCTGCGAGGCATGCCCGACGATGACTTCGTCGACGCCCGCGCGCTCCGCGAAGCGGTTCGCGTAGTCGGAGACCTCGGCCCCCGTGCCGATGCCCGTGTACGTCATCATGCTGGCCACGTGCGCGCCGACGGGCGCCTCGAGGAGCCGGTCGAGCTCGTCGTCGGTGAAGGTCTGGTCGGCCGGGATCTGCCCGCTCTGCCGGAGCAGCATCATGAGCCGCGCCCGGCGGACGTCCTGGAACTGGCGCTCGGCGTCGGCGCGGTCGTCGGCGGCGATGGCGTTGATGCCGGCGATGGCGTACGGCTCCTGGAGCTGCTCGGAGGGGCGGAAGTCGCGGCGGTAGATCCGCACGGCCTCGAGCAGGGCGTCGGGCGCGAAGTGCGAGGCGAACGCGTACGGCAGGCCGAGGGCCGCCGCGAGCTGGGCGCCGAAGAGCGAGGACCCGAGGATGTAGAGGGGCACGCGGGTGCCCGCGCCGGGGGTCGCGGAGACCCCGGGGACCTGGCTCTCGCCGGCGAGGAAGCCCTGCAGCTCGACGACGTCCTCGGGGAACCGGTCGGACGACGCGGGGTCGCGGCGGAGCGCCCGGAAGGTGGCCTGGTCGCTGCCGGGGGCGCGGCCGAGGCCGAGGTCGATGCGGCCCGGGTGCAGCGTCTCGAGCGTGCCGAACTGCTCGGCGATGGTGAGCGGCGAGTGGTTGGGGAGCATCACGCCGCCGGAGCCGAGGCGGATCGTCGACGTCCGGCTGGCGACGTGGGCGATCAGGACGCTCGTGGCGCTCGACGCGATGGACGCCATGTTGTGGTGCTCCGCGTACCAGACCCGGCGGTAGCCGCTGCGCTCGGCCTGCTGGGCGAGCGCCACGGAGGCGGCGAAGCTGTCGCGGGCGGTCTCCCCGGGGGCGATGGGAGCGAGGTCGAGGATGGAGAGCGGGACGGTCATGCCGGGGTCAACAGCGGGAGGGCCCCGGGTGTTCCGAGCCGGGGGAGCGCGCGGCGTCCCGGGCGCGGCGCCGCCCTCATCGCGTGGGGGCGGAGGTGCCGACCGGGGAGGCGGGCGCGAGCGCCTCGGGCAGGTCGGATGCCGCCGGGACCGCGGGGCGGCGGTCGACGGC
>NZ_JAVCVL010000123.1:0-8306 GCF_032917815.1 Clavibacter sp. MX14-G9D
CGCGAGCGCGGCCTCCACCGCCTCACCCACCGGCTGCTCGGGGTGGCCCGCACGGCCGACGGCCTCGAACGGCGGGTCCGGGGGCAGGCGGCGCACAGCGGCGCGGGCGCGGACGTCGCGTTCCGCTGGCGCGCGACCGACCGCGGCCTGCTGCTCGCGACCGAGGTCGTGCCGTTCGGCGTGTGGGACTGCACATGGCCGCGGGTCGGCGTGCGCATCGACCTGCCGCTGGAGCTCGCGGACCACCCGGTCTCCTGGCACGGCACGGGTCCCGGCGAGTCCTACCCGGACAGCCGCTCCGCGGTCCGCGTCGGCCGGTTCTCGTCGAGCGTCGACGGCCTGTCCGTGGAGTACGCGCGCCCGCAGGAGACCGGCCACCGGCCGGAGCTGCGCTCGCTCCTCGTCGGCGACGGGTCCATGACCCCGCTCACCGTGACCACCCTCCCGGACGCGTCCGGCCACCGCGCGGGCTTCCAGCTCAGCCGGTGGACCCCGCAGCGGATGACGGACGTCGGCCACCCGCACGAGCTGCCCGCGCCCGAGGGCCTGCACCTGATCCTCGACGACGCCCAGCACGGCCTCGGTTCCCGTGCCTGCGGCCCCGACGTCCTCCCGCGCCACGCGCTCTGGCCGTCCCTGCGCACGTGGGAGGTGCTTCTGGGGTGAGCCGGGGCGGGTGCGCTGTCCGGGATCCGCGCGCGGCGGCCGGCCGCTCGGGGAGCACCCACCTCGCGTGGCTATGCTCCATGCGCGCGCATGGAATGCCCGTGCGCGGGAAGGAACGCACCATGAGCACCACCTACCGCGTCGGCTACCTCGTCGGCAGCCTCTCGTCCACCTCCATCAACCGCGCCCTCGCCGCGGCCCTCGAGCGCCTCGGCGCGCAGGCGGGCCTCGAGCTCACCGAGATCCCCATCGCGCCGCTGCCGTTCTACAGCGCCGACATGGACGGCGGCTTCCCCGAGACCGCGAACGCCTTCAAGCAGGCCATCCAGGACGCCGACGCGATCATGCTCGTCACGCCCGAGTACAACCGCTCCGTGCCCGGCGTGCTGAAGAACGCGCTCGACTTCGCGAGCCGCCCCTACGGCGAGAACGCGTTCCAGGGCAAGCCGAGCGCCGTCATCGGCACGTCCATCGGCGCGGTCGGCACGGCCGTCGCGCAGCAGCACCTGCGCAGCATCCTGTCGTTCCTCGCGTCGCCCGAGCTCTCGCAGCCCGAGGCGTACATCCAGAGCACCGAGGGCCTCATCTCGCCCGAGGGCGCCATCTCCGACGCGGGCACGGAGGAGTTCCTCCTGTCGTGGCTGCAGGCGTTCCACGCGCACATCGCCCGGAACACCGCGGCAGTCGCCGCCTAGGTCGCGCGCACGACGGAGGGCCCCGACGGGATCGTCGGGGCCCTCCTCCGTGCGCGGCGCCGGTCAGCCCGCGCGCACCGCGCGTCCCACGGGGTCGCCCACGCCCTCCCACTCGCCCGAGTGGTGGTTGTAGCAGACGCTCCCGTCGAGGCCGGCGCGGTCGGGCACGGCCTCGTCGGACACGACCTTGCCGAGGCGCTCCGGATCCGGCGCGGCCAGCGCGAGCAGCTTCGTGTAGTCGTGATGCGGATCCAGGATCACCTGGTCGCTCGGCCCCCGCTCCACCACGCGGCCCTTGTAGAGCACGAGGATCTCGTCCGAGAAGTGCCGGGCCGTCGCCAGGTCGTGGGTGATGTACAGCACGGCGAGGTTGTCCTCGCGCTGCAGCCGGCCCATCAGGTTGAGGACGCCCAGCCGGATGCTCACGTCGAGCATCGACACGGGCTCGTCCGCGATGACCACCTGCGCGCCCGGCGCCAGCGCCCGGGCGATCGCCACGCGCTGCCGCTGCCCGCCGGACAGCTCGTGCGGGCGACGCGCGGCCATGTCCTCCGCCGGGGTCAGGTTCACGCGCTCGAGCATCTCGAGCACCCGCTGGTGCGTCTGCGCCTGGCCGCGCGTGCGCTGGTGCAGGAGGAGCGGCCGGGCGATGTGGTGCTCGACCGAGTGGAACGGGTTGAGCGACGCGAACGGGTCCTGGAACACCATCTGCACGTGCCGCCGGTACAGCGACCCGACCACGGGCGTGCCGTCGTCGAGCTCCACGTCGATGCGCCCCGAGGTGGGCTTCTCCAGCTTCGCGAGCATGCGCGCGATGGTGGACTTGCCGGATCCGGACTCGCCCACGAGCGCGACCGTCCGGCCGGGCAGGAGGTCGAACGAGACGCGGTCGACGGCGCGGAACGCCTGCCGGCCCACGCCCTTGCGGATCGAGAAGTCCTTCGTCAGGTCGGTCACCGACACGCGGGTCATCGCGCCTCCTCCATGTCCTCGCCGCTGCGGATGAACGCGCCGCGCTCGCCGCTGAGGCTCGGGAACGAGCGCAGCAGCTTCCTCGTGTACTCGTGCCGGGGCGCGCGGTAGATCTCCTCCGCGCTCGACAGCTCGACGATCTCGCCGCGCAGCATGACGGCGATCCGGTCGCTGATCTCCAGCAGCAGCGGGAGGTCGTGGGTGATGAACACGACGGCGAAGTCGAGCTCGTCGCGCAGCCGCACGATCTCGCGCAGGATGTCGCGCTGCACGACCACGTCGAGCGCGGTCGTCGGCTCGTCCATGATCATGATCTGCGGCTCGAGGAGCATGGCCATCGCGATCATCACGCGCTGGCGCATGCCGCCCGAGAGCTCGTGCGGGAACGACGAGAGGCGGGCCGGGTCGACGCTCACGCGCTCGAGCACCTCGGCGCAGCGGGCGCGCCGCTCGGCCTTCGACATGCCCGGCCGGTGGGCCCGGAGCGTGTCGTCGAGCTGGGCGCGGACGCTCGTGACGGGGTTGAGGGCGTTCATCGCGCCCTGGAACACCATCGAGAGCTTCGACCAGCGGAAGGCCCGCAGCTCCTCGTCGCCGAGGGCCAGGAGATCGACGTCCTCGCCGCCGCGGTCGTGGAAGGTCACCGAGCCCGACGCGATGCGGGCCGGCGGCCGGTGCAGGCGGTTGATGGCGTAGGCGAGCGTGGTCTTGCCGCAGCCGGACTCCCCGGCGAGGCCGAGGATCTCGCCGGGTGCCAGCGTGAACGAGGCGTGCTTGACGGCGGTGACCGGGTTGTCGGTCTCGTAGACGACCGTGAGGTCCTCGACCGTCAGGACGCTCGACCTCCCGCCGCCGGGGGCGCCGCCCGTGCGGGCGGTGGGGACGGTGGCGGTCATGAGGCGGCCTTCCTGCGCTCGAGGCGGCTGGCGAGGCGTGCGCGCTTGCGGTGCAGGCGCACGTTCTTCAGCTTGGGGTTGATGATCTCGTCGATCGAGAAGTTGATGAGCGAGAGGCCGGTGCCGAACAGGGCGATGAGGAGCCCGGGAGGCCCGAACCACCACCAGGCGCCGAGCGACAGGGCGAACCCGTTCTGCGCGTAGAACAGCATCGTGCCGAGGGTCGAGGAGTTCGACGCCCCGAGGCCGAGGAAGGACAGGCCCGCCTCGCCGAGGATGGCCGCGATGACGGCGAACACGAACTGGCTCGCGAGCACCGGCAGCAGGTTCGGCAGGATCTCCACCGCGATGACGCGCCACGCCCGCTCCCCGGCGACGCGGCTGGCGGCCACGTAGTCGCGGGTGCGGATGGAGAGCGTCTGCGCGCGGAGGACCCGGGCGGAGGCCGCCCAGCCCGTGACCGCGAGGACCACCGCGATGGTCCAGAGGCCCCGGGACTCGCGCGGCACGAAGCCGGAGATGACGATCACCAGCGGGAGGCCGGGGATCACGAGGAAGACGTTGGACAGCAGCGAGAACGCCTCGTCGGCGAAGCCGCCGACGTAGGTGCCGAAGATGCCGAAGAACGCCGAGAGGACGGTCGCGAGCACCCCGACGAGGAGGCCGATCTGCAGCGAGCCGCGCGTGGCGTACGCCAGCTGCGCGAGCACGTCCTGCCCGGTCTGGGTCGTGCCGAGCAGGTGCTCCCAGCTCGGCGGCTGGAGCCCGGAGTCGCGGATGGTCGTCGGGTCCTGCAGCAGCAGGGGCCCGATGAGGCCGAACAGGGCGATGAGGCCGACGAGCGCGAGGCCCGCGGCGAGCCACGGGGTCATCGTCGGCAGCATGAGGCGCCAGGCGGAGCGCGGCGGCTTCCCGCGCTCGGCCGCCGCGGCGGCGAGGCCCTCGGTCGCCTGGGCGACGTCCGGCTCCGTGGAGGACTGGATGTTGGTCATGTCCGTTCCTTCCCGCCCTAGGCCCGGGCCCGGGTGCGCGGGTCGACGATCCCGTAGAGGAGGTCGACCACGAGGTTCGCGCCGAGCACGGCGAGGGTGATGAACAGGAAGATGCCCTGCATGAGCGCGTAGTCGTTGTTGGTGACCGCGTTGAGGAGCTTCGACCCGATGCCCGGGTACGAGAAGACCTGCTCCGTCACGATGGACCCCGAGACCACGAACCCGAGCGAGATGGCGAAGCCCGCCACCGACGGCAGCACGGCGTTGCGCGCCGCGTAGCTGCGGAGGATCCGGCCCTGCGTGAGCCCCTTGGCCTGCGCGGTGAGCACGTAGTCCTCGCTGAGCGTGGACACCATCATGTTGCGCATTCCGAGCAGCCAGCCGCCGAGGGACGCGATGACGATGGTCGCCGCGGGCAGGATCCCGTACTGCACGGCGGAGGAGATGAACTCCGCGTTCCAGCCCGGGTCGAGCACCACGTCGTAGCCGCCCTGCGAGGGGAACAGCTTCAGCGTCGTCGCGAAGACGTACACGAGGATCAGCGCGAGCCAGAAGTACGGCACCGCGGCGAGCATCGTGGTCGCCGGCACGAGGGAGTCGAGCCAGGTGCCCGGCTTCCAGCCGACGAAGGCGCCGAGCGTGACGCCGATGACCGCCGCGACGATCGTCGACAGCCCCACCAGCACGATGGTCCACGGCAGCGAGCCGCCGATGACCTCCGACACGGGGGCGGGGAAGTAGCTGACCGACACCCCGAGGTCGCCGCGGAACACGTTGACGAGGTAGCTCCCGTACTGCGCGATCAGCGGCTGCGAGGTGTCGCCCCCGAGGAGGAGCTCGTAGGCCCGGCGGGTCTCGGGGGTGATGGTGCCCCCGCGCTGCTGCAGCTTCGCCAGCAGGATGTCGACCGGGTTCCCCGGCAGGAGCCGGGGGATCAGGAAGTTCAGGGTCAGGGCGGCCCAGAGGGCCACCGCGTAGAACCCCGCCTTGCGGACGAAGTACATCACCGTCCGACCTCCTCTCCGGCGCCCGCTCGGGCCACGCGCTCCTCCTCGGTCATGCGGCTACTCCCCGGCCGGCTTCAGCGCCTTGAAGACCTGCGCGTTGTCCGGCGAGGCCCAGATGGCGGGGAAGGCGTACAGGTCGTCGTCGGTCGGCCAGCCCGTGAAGCCGGCGTCGTTGTACTCGCTCGTCGTGCCGCCGGTCATGATCGGCACGTAGGGCATGACGTCGACGAGCTTGCGCTGGATGATGTCGAACTGCGCCTGGCGGGCCGCGGTGTCGTCCGTGGACGTGGCCGCGAGGACCTCGAGTGCCGCGTCGACCTCGGGGTCGGCGAACCGGGAGAGGTTCGTGGACGCCGGGGTGCCGACCTCGGTGGTGTTCGCCGAGCTGAGGAAGTTGTTGTACAGGTAGTACGGGTCGCTCGAGGGGCCCTGGCCGAGCGAGTCGATGACCAGCTCGTAGTTGCCCTTCGTGCGCTTGTCGGTCCACTCGTTCCAGGAGGACTGCGCGGCGTCGAGCTCGATGCCGGCCGCCTTCATCTGCTGGGACATGGTGTCGATGGCGGTGATGTAGTCGGTCCAGCCGGTGACGACCTCGACCGTGAGGGCCAGGCGCTCGCCGTCCTTCGCGTAGATGCCGTCGGAGCCCTTGGCCCAGCCGGCGGCCTCGAGGGTGGCCGCGGCGCCCTCGGGGTCGGCCTTCATCGGGGCGACCTTCTCCTCGATGTCGGCGGAGATGGTGTCCTCCTGCGTGGGCAGGAGCGCGAAGGTCGGGGAGACCTCGCTCGAGGTGCCCTGGAACGCCAGGGCGTTCATCTGGTCGCGGTCCATCGCCTGGTAGAGCGCGTGGCGCACGGCCGGGTCGGTCTGCGGCCCGGTGCAGCCGAGGTCGGCGTTGGAGCACGTGATGAGCGCCATCTGGTTCTGCCCGATGGTGACGGCCTTGTAGCCGGGGTAGTTCTCCTCGACGTTGGCGATGTCCGGCACGGGGCCGGTCTGCCAGTCGATGGTGCCGGCCGCGAGGGCGTCGGCGCCCGCGGTGTTGCCGGAGAGGGAGAGGTAGCGGATCTGCTTCACCGCGGGCTCGCCGTCCCAGTAGTCGGGGTTGGCGGCGAGGGTGAACGCCTGCGCCTTGAAGTTGCCGAGCGTGAACGCGCCGGTGCCCACGGGCTCCTTCATCACGTCCGTCGCGGGGTCGACGTCCTTCCACTGGTGCTCGGGGACGATCGGCATGCGGCCGAGGACGTTGGGGAGGCTGACGTACGCCGGGTGGTCCCACGTGATGGACACGTGGGTGTCGTCGGTGGCGCTGACCTGGCCGTCGAAGCCGGTCGAGTTGATCGACGGGGTGTCGGCGATCATCTGCAGGGTGAACACCACGTCGTCGGCGGTGAAGTCCTCGCCGTCGGACCACTTGACGCCCTCGCGGAGGGTGACGTCGAGCTGGGTGCCGTCCTCGTTCCAGGCGTAGTCGGTGCCGAGGAGCGGCACCGGGTCCTTCGTGTTGACGTTCGTGATGAAGAACAGCGACTCGTAGATCGAGCCGATGCCGCCGATGGACGACGGCGAGTAGGGGTTGAGGTTCAGCTGGTAGTCGCCGGCCTGGCCGGTGTAGACGACGAGCGTGTCGGCGGCGGACGAGCCGGAGCCCGCCCCGCAGCCGGTGAGGGCGATCGCGGCGGCGGCGGCGAGGGCGACGCCGGCGGCGGCCCTCCTCCGTCGACGGGCGGATCCGGGGGGAGTGAAGAGGGACATCATCGTTCCTTTCCCGCCTCGAGGCGGACAGTCGGCAGTGACCGGGGAGTGCTCAGAGCGGCCCCGAGGGGCCGGTGCCGGTAATCCTCACTCGATAAATTAAGTGTGTCAAGTATTGTCGGACCACCTCAGCATCACGATGGGGTGACGATGCAGGAGGTCGCCCATGTCCCATCCGTCCGACCGGGCGTCCCGGCTCACGTCGCGCACCACCGTGCTCGACTGCATCCGCTCGGGCGGCACCGTGAGCCGGGTGGAGCTCACGGCCGCCTCCGGCCTCACCGGCGCGACCATCACGAACGTGGTGCGCGACCTCATCGCCGACGGGCTAGTGGTGGAGGTCGGGCGCGGGGAGTCCCGCGGCGGCACGCCCCGCCGGCTGCTGCGGATCGACGCGTCGGCCCGGGCGACGGTGGGCGTGCAGCTGGACCGCTCGACCTGCGCCGTCGTCGTGGTCGACCTCGCCGGCGCCGTGATCGCGCGCGCCGACCTGCCCGGCGCCTCCACCCGCGCACCCGCCGACGTGCTGGCCGGCATCGCCGCGGGCGTCGACCGCGTGCTCGCCGAGGCGGCGCTGCCCCGCTCCCGCGTGCTCGGCGTGGGGCTCGCGACCCACGGTCCCCAGGACCGCGACGCCGGCGCGCTCATGACCGACGACCCCACGCCGCTCTGGCGCGGCTTCCCGACCGTCGACGTGCTCGAGTCGCTCGTGGGGCTGCCCGTGCTGCTCGCCAACGACGCCGACGCGGCGGCCGTGGGGGAGAGCGGGTCGGACCACGGCGGCAGCCGGCGCACGCACGGCGTGATCTTCATGGCCGGCGGCATCGGCGGCGGGGTCGTCGTCGACGCCGAGGTCTACCGCGGGGCGTCCGGGAACGGGCTCGAGATCGGCCACGTGTCGCTCGACCCCGCGGGGACCCCGTGCGGCTGCGGCAACCGCGGCTGCGTGGACGGCGTCGCCGGGCCCATGGCCGTGGTCCGCGGCGCCATGGCGGTCCCGCGGCTCCGCGCGGCACTCGGGCTGACCGGCGCCCTCGACGCCACGCAGGTCGAGTTCGACCGCGTCGCCCGCGCCGCGGTCGACGGCGACGGCGAGGCGCTCGGCATCGTCCGGACCGCGGCGGGCTGGCTCGGCCGGGCGGCCGTCACGCTCGCGGACCTGTTCGAACTCGACCGCGTCGTGCTCGCGGGCCCGAGCTTCGCCATCGCCGGCGAGGTCTACCGGGAGGCCGTGCAGGGGGAGCTCGAGCGCTCGGTGTTCACGCGGCGCGTGCGGCCGACGCGGGCCGTGGTGGCCGACCGTCCGCGCGACTCGGCGGCCATCGG
>NZ_JAVCVL010000124.1:0-8285 GCF_032917815.1 Clavibacter sp. MX14-G9D
CCCCGCGTCCCGCGTCGGTCCCGGCCGCGTCGGCGTCGCCCATCATCGCGAAGCCCCCCATCCGCAAGCTCGCGAAGGACCTCGAGGTCGATCTCGCGGAGGTCGAGGCCACGGGTCTCGTCGGCGAGATCACGCGCGAGGACGTCATCCGCACCGCGCAGCAGGCGAGCGTCTTCAAGAACATCGAGACGCCCGAGTGGCCGGACGCGCGCGAGGACCGCATCCCGGTCAAGGGCGTCCGCAAGGTCATCGCCGCGGCCATGGTGCAGAGCGCGTTCCAGGCGCCGCACGTCAGCCTCTTCGTGGACGTCGACGCCACCCGCACGATGGAGTTCGTCAAGCGGCTGAAGGCGTCCACCGACTTCGCGGGCGTCAAGGTGTCGCCGCTGCTGATCATGGCGAAGGCGATGATCTGGGCCGTGCGCCGCAACCCCACGGTGAACTCGTCGTGGACGGACCAGGAGATCATCGTCCGGCACTACGTGAACCTCGGCGTGGCCGCGGCCACGCCGCGGGGTCTCGTGGTGCCGAACGTCAAGGAGGCGCAGGCCATGTCGCTCCTCGAGCTCGCCCGCGCGCTCGAGCAGCTGACGCTCACGGCACGCGACGGCAGGACGAGCCCGGCCGACATGAGCCAGGGCACCATCACGCTGACCAACATCGGCGTCTTCGGCATGGACACGGGCACCCCGATCCTCAACCCGGGCGAGGTCGCCATCGTGGCGCTCGGCACGATCAAGCAGAAGCCGTGGGTCGTCGACGGCGAGGTCCGCCCGCGGTTCGTGACGACCATCGGCGCGAGCTTCGACCACCGCGTGGTCGACGGCGACGTCGCGAGCCGGTTCCTGGCGGACGTGGCGAGCATCATCGAGGAGCCCGCCCTGCTCCTGGAGTGAGGGAGCCGTCCCCCGTCCCCACGGGACGCCCGGTGGTCATGACAACGGTTATCAATACCGTATCGTCGGAGTCATGAACCGTCGACCCCTCACCGCGCTCCTCGCCGTCTCGCTCCTCGCCGTCCCGCTCGCGGGCTGCGCCTCCGGATCCGCCTCCCCGTCCGACGGGGCCTCGGCCGCCGACGGCACGCTCGAGGTCGTCGCCTCGACCGACGTCTACGGCGACATCGCCCAGCAGATCGGCGGCGACGACGTGACGGTGACGTCGATCATCGACAGTCCGGACAAGGACCCGCACGAGTACCAGGCCACCGCGCGCGACCAGCTGGCGCTCTCCACCGCCGACGTCGTGATCCGCAACGGCGGCGGCTACGACGACTTCATCGGCACGATGGTGGACGCGCTGCCGGACGCCGGCAGCCACGTCGTCCTCGACGCGTCCGACATCTCGGGCTACGACCAGGACCCCGCCGAGGGCGAGTTCAACGAGCACATGTGGTACGACGTGCCCACGATGAGGAAGCTGGCGGGCGAGATCGCCGCGGCGCTCTCGAAGGCCGACTCCGCCGGCTCCGACGCCTTCGCGGCCAACGAGCGGGCCTTCGCCGAGAGGCTCGACGGCATCGCCGCCGCCGAGGCCGACGCGAAGGCGGCCGGCAGCGGCCAGGGCGTCGCCATCACGGAGCCCGTGCCCCTGTACCTCACGGAGGCGATGGGCCTCGAGAACCGGACCCCGGACGAGTTCAGCGAGGCCATCGAGGAGGGCACCGACGTCCCCGCCGACGTGCTCCGGGAGACGCTCGCGCTCTTCTCCGAGAAGCGGGTCGCCGCGCTCGTCTACAACGCGCAGACCACGGGCGCCACGACCGACCAGGTCGTCGCCGCCGCGGAGGCCGCCGGGGTGCCGGTCGTGCCCGTCACGGAGACGCTGCCCGCCGACCTGCCCGCGGGCAGCGGATACATTGAGTGGATGACCGAGAACGTCGACGCCGTGGCATCCGCGATCCGGGGATCGTGACCGGCGCACCCGTCCTGAGCCTCCGGGACGCGACGCTGTCGTTCGGCGCGCGCACCCTCTGGAGCGGACTCGACCTCGACGTGGCGCCCGGCGAGTTCGTCGCGGTGCTCGGCCCGAACGGATCCGGCAAGACCAGCTTCCTGAAGTCCGTCCTCGGCGCCCAGCGCCTCACGTCGGGGGAGATGCGCTTCCTCGACGAGCCGGTGCGGCGCGGTGCGCGGCGCATCGGGTACGTCCCGCAGCAGAAGCTCATCACCGCGTCCACCCCCGTCCGCGCGCGCGACCTGGTGGGCTTCGGCGTCACCGGGCACCGGTGGGGGCTCCCGATCGGCCGCCGCGCCGAGCGCGCGCGGGTCGACGAGCTGCTCGACGCCGTGGGGGCCGCCGGCTACGCGGACGCCCCCGTCGCGACGCTCTCGGGCGGCGAGCAGCAGCGGCTGCGCGTCGCGCAGGCCCTCGCATCGGATCCGCGGCTCCTCCTCTGCGACGAGCCGCTCCTCAGCCTCGACCTCGGGCACCAGCGCGTGGTCAGCGAGCTGATCGACCGCCACCGCCGCGAGACGGACGCCGCGGTCGTGTTCGTGACGCACGACATCAACCCGGTGCTCGAGATGGTCGACCGGGTCCTCTACCTCGTGGGCGGCCGGTTCCGCATCGGCACCCCCGACGAGGTCCTCGACTCCGAGGTGCTGAGCTCGCTGTACGGCACGCCCGTCGACGTGGTGCGCGTGCGCGGCCGCATCGTGGTCGTCGGCGCCACCGACGACCCGCACGGGCACCACGCGCACGACGAGGGCGAGCACGGCGAGCATGACGACCACGGGCCGCACGGGGTGCACGACCGCGCCGTCGCGTCCGACGGGAGGGCCGCGTGATCCACCTGCTCCTCGACGCGGGCGACGTCTGGTCGCGCCTGTTCGACTTCTCCGACTACGGCGCGCTCGTCGCGCTGCTGCGGAACAGCATCATCGCGGGCGCCGTGCTCGGCGTCGTGGGCGGCCTCATCGGCGTGCTCGTCATGACCCGCGACCTCGCGTTCGCCGTCCACGGCGTGAGCGAGCTCTCGTTCGCCGGGGCGGCCGCGGCGCTGCTCCTCGGGGTCAACGTCGTCGGCGGATCCCTGGTCGGCTCGCTCATCGCGGCCGTGGCCATCGGCGTGCTCGGCACGCGCGCGAAGGACCGCAACTCCATCATCGCCGTCCTCATGCCGTTCGGCCTCGGTCTCGGGATCCTCTTCCTGGCGCTCTACGACGGTCGCGCGAGCAACAAGTTCGGCCTGCTGACCGGGCAGATCGTGTCGGTCGACAACCCGCAGCTCGGCTACCTCGTGTCGATCGGCGCCGTGGTGATCGTCGGCCTCGCCATCGTGTGGCGCCCGCTCATGTTCGCGAGCGTCGACCCCGACGTGGCCGCGGCCCGCGGCATCCCGGTGCGGCTGCTGTCCATCGTGTTCATGGTGCTGCTGGGCCTCGCCACGGCGGTCTCCATCCAGATCGTCGGCGCGCTGCTCGTGCTCTCGCTGCTGGTCACGCCCGCGGCCGCCGCGATGCGCGTGACGTCGACGCCCCGGGTGGTCGTGTCGCTGAGCGTCCTGTTCGCGCTGACCAGCATCGTCGGGGGGATCCTCCTGGCCCTCGGGAGCAGCATCCCCATCAGCCCCTACGTCACCACCATCTCGTTCTCGATCTACCTGGTGTGCCGGCTCGTCGACGCCGTCCGGACGCGCACCGGGTCGTCGGGCGGGGCGCGTACCCTGGCGGGGCGGGGAGGGACCCCCGCCGGGAGGGCACGGGCATGAAGCGGAACACGTGGCAGCGCGAGGCCGTCCGGCAGGCGCTGGACGCCTCGACCGAGTTCGTGAGCGCGCAGCGCCTCCACGCCCGGCTGCACGACGCCGGATCCCCCATCGGCCTGGCCACCGTCTACCGTGCGCTCGGCGATCTCGCCGCGGAGGGCGACGCCGACTCGCTGCAGTCGCCCGACGGCGAGGCGCTCTACCGCACGTGCGCGACCGGCGGCCACCACCACCACCTGATCTGCCGGGTCTGCGGGCGCACCGTGGAGATCGCGGCCGACGAGGTCGAGTCCTGGGCCCACGACGTCGCGGCGCGCAACGGGTTCACGGCGCCGAGCCACGTGGTCGACGTCTTCGGCCTCTGCGCCGAGTGCACGCGCCGGGCCGCGGAGGCCGCCGCCGAGGCTGCCGCTGAGGCGTCGGGCAGCCCTGCATCCGCATGATCCCGGGCCTCCGGCTTGCGTCCGGGCGTGTCGTCGCGTAGCCTCGATCCTTGGCCGAGCGGCTCATCCGCTCGCATGTGCGCCCGCTGTCCCTCTCGAGGGGCGGATCCCCTCTCTCGAGATCCGGGGACGGGCGTGCCGACAAGAAATCTTGGGTAGGGCGGTCTCGCCCTACGGTACCTACGGAGGAAACCATGGCAGCAACCTGCCAGGTGACCGGCGCCGTCCCCGGCTTCGGACACAACATCTCGCACTCGCACCGGCGCACCAAGCGCCGCTTCGACCCGAACGTGCAGAAGAAGACGTACTACGTCCCCTCGCTGCGTCGCAACGTCAAGCTCACGCTCTCCGCGAAGGGCATCAAGGTCATCGACGCCCGCGGCATCGAGTCCGTCGTCAAGGACCTCCTCGGTCGTGGGGTGAAGATCTAATGGCCAAGCAGCAGGACGTCCGTCCGATCATCAAGCTCCGCTCGACGGCCGGCACCGGGTACACGTACGTGACCCGCAAGAACCGCCGCAACAACCCCGACCGCCTCGTGCTGAAGAAGTACGACCCGGTCGTCCGCAAGCACGTCGACTTCCGCGAGGAGCGCTAACCATGGCCAAGAAGAGCAAGATCGCCCGCAACGAGCAGCGCAAGGTCATCGTCGAGCGGTACGCCGCGAAGCGCCTCGAGCTGAAGAAGGCCCTCGTGGACCCGAACGGCACCGACGAGAGCCGCGAGGCGGCCCGCGCCGGCATCCAGCGCCTCCCGCGCGACGCCTCGCCCGTCCGCGTCCGCCAGCGCGACGGCATCGACGGCCGCCCCCGCGGAAACCTGTCGAAGTTCGGCATCTCCCGCGTGCGCTTCCGTGACATGGCCCACCGCGGCGAGCTTCCGGGCATCACGAAGTCCAGCTGGTAGGTTCCAAGCGGCCGTACGGCCGAACGGACCGCTGATGGCCCCGTCGGGCTGCACGGTCCGCTGACGTAGACAGACACCATCCACCACACGGCCGCTCGAGAAGAACGGCACCAGGTCCGAGGAGGACACCCATGGCTGACAAGTCACTCAACCGCACCGAGCTCGTTGCCGCCGTCGCCGCGGAGTCGGGCCAGAGCCAGGCCGCCGTCAACGGCGTGCTGGACGCGCTCTTCTCCACCGTCGCGACCAACGTCGCCGACGGCGTGAAGGTCACGATCCCGGGCTGGGTCGCGTTCGAGCAGACGGCTCGCGCCGCGCGCACCGGCCGCAACCCGCAGACGGGCGAGCCGCTCGAGATCAAGGCGTCCAAGGGCGTCAAGGTCTCCGCGGGCAGCAAGCTCAAGGCCGCCGTCAAGTAGTCCTCCTCACCACACGCCCAGCGGGGGCGCCGACTCCGGTCGGCGCCCCCGCTGTCGCGTTCCCCACCGCCGCGGCCGGGCGTCGACGGCCAGCCGGCCGTCAGCGGACGCGGGATACGCTTGATCCCTGATGCCCAGACTCCTCCGCGTCGCGGGGCCCGCCGCCCTCGTCATCGTCGCGTTCCTCTCCCTGCTGGCCGCCCTCGCCATCGGCGGAGGCGCCGCCCCGCAGCTGCTCGAGGACGCCGGACCCGTGGTCCGCTACGGCCTCCCCGCCGCGAAGATGATGGTCAACATCTCGGCGGCCACGGCCATCGGCGCGCTGCTGCTGGCGGCGTTCGCCCTGTCGCGCACGCGTGACGAGTACGGCCGCGCGCTCGACATCGCGGCCGCGGGCGCCGCCGTCTGGACGGTCGCGTCCGCCATCACCGCGTTCTTCACGTTCCTCAGCGTGTCGGGAACGCCGTTCTCCTTCAGCTCCGAGTTCGGCACCAGCCTCGGCCTCGTGCTCACGCAGATCTCCGTGGGCCAGGCGTGGCTCGCCACCACGCTGATCGCCGCGACCGTCACGGTGCTGTGCTTCGCGGTGCGCAACCACACGGCCATCGCGTTCGTCCTGGTGCTGGCCGTCGGCGGCCTCGTCCCCATGGCCCAGCAGGGGCACGCGGGCGGCACGGAGGGGCACGACGCCGCGGTCAACGCGCTCGGGCTGCACCTCGTCTTCGCCGCCGTGTGGCTCGGCGGGCTCCTCACCCTGGTGCTGCTGCGCTCGAAGCTCGACGGCGACCGGCTGGTCCCCGTGCTCCGGCGCTACTCCGCGGTCGCGCTCGTGTGCTTCGTGGTGGTGGCGGCGTCCGGCTACGTGAGCGCCGAGATCCGCGTCGGCTCCCTCGACCGCCTGCTGACGCCCTACGGCCTGCTGGTGCTCGTGAAGGTGGCGGCCCTCCTCGCGCTCGGCCTCATCGGGGCCGCGTACCGGAAGGTGCTCATCGGGCGGCTCGAGGCGCGCGGATCCACCGCACGGGGCCCGTTCTGGTGGCTCGTGACCGCCGAGCTCGCCTTCATGGGCGTCGCGTCGGGCGTCGCCGCGGCGCTCGCCCGCACGGCCCCGCCGGTGAGCCAGGTCGTCGCCACGCAGCTGCCGGACCCGACGCCCGCGCAGATCCTCACGGGCGAGCCGCTGCCGCCCGAGCTGACGCCCATGCGGTACCTCACCGAGTGGCGCTTCGACCTGCTCTGGGTGCTGCTGTGCGCCTTCGGGATCTTCTTCTACCTGGCCGGCGTGCACCGCCTCCGCACGCGCGGCGACGCGTGGCCCGTGCACCGCTCGATCCTGTGGGTCGCGGGCATGGTGGGCCTGTTCTACATCACCAACGGCGGCGTGAACGTCTACCAGAAGTACCTCTTCAGCTCGCACATGCTGGCGCACATGGTGCTCGCCATGGTCATCCCGCTGCTGCTCGTTCCCGGCGCTCCGGTCACGCTCGCGATGCGCGCCATCCGGAAGCGCCAGGACGGCAGCCGCGGCGGGCGCGAGTGGATCCTGTTGGCGGTGCACTCGAGGTTCGCCGGCTTCGTCGGCCACCCGATCGTGGCAGCCGTGCTGTTCGCGGGCTCGCTCCTCGTCTTCTACTACTCGCCGCTGTTCAGCTGGGCGACGACCGACCACATCGGGCACCAGTGGATGATCGTGCACTTCCTCATCGTCGGGTACCTGTTCACGCAGAACCTCATCGGGGTCGACCCGATGCCCGTGCGCCTCGCCTACCCGATGCGCCTGCTGCTGCTGCTCGCGACGATGGCGTTCCACGCGTTCTTCGGCCTGTCGCTCATGACCGGCACCGGGCTGCTGCTCGCGGACTGGTTCGGCGCGATGGGCCGGCCGTGGGGCGACTCGGCGCTCGCGGACCAGCAGGCCGGCGGCGGCATCGCCTGGAGCATCGGGGAGATCCCGACGGTGATCCTGGCGGTCGTGACGGCCATCATGTGGAGCCGGAGCGACAAGCGCGACTCGATCCGCTACGACCGCAAGGCCGACCGCGACGGGGACGCGGAGCTCGAGGCGTACAACCGCAACCTCGAGGCGCTGCAGGCGGCCGAGCGGCGCTGATCCGCCCGGGTCCGGCTCAGACCGGCGCGTGGGCGCGGCGGCGGGCGGCCACGAGCACGGCGACGCCGGCGAGGAGCTCCCACGCGGTGACGGCGTAGACCGACCCGCGCTCCCAGATCCCGTCGATGCCCGCGCCCCCGATGGTCTCCAGGAGGGCGAGGGCGACGAGGCCGCCGACGCCGAGCGCGACGCTCGCGACGCGGAAGGAGCGGGGTGCGCCGATGCGGGCGGAGCCGACGCCGGCCACGATGGACGCCGCGTTGCCCGCGACGATGGCGACGCCCGCGCCGGCGACGTGCATCCAGCCGATGCCGCTCGCCGCGCTCGAGGCGCTGCCGTGGACGAGGCCGACCACGGTGATCCCGACCGCGTGGGCGGCGGCGAGCACCAGGAGCGTGCGGCGGGGACCCGCGCGGAGGGCCCGGACCGCGAGCGCGGCGGCGAGCAGGTACAGGACGCCCTGCAGCACGAAGCCGGTGTTCATCACCGCGGCGAGCGGGGAGTCGATGGCGCGGTCCTGGTACTCGGTGACCTCCGGGATGCCGAGGTCGCTGATGTAGTTCGCGGAGTAGCGGTAACCGGGGAAGACGGAAGCGGCGACGGCCTCCGCGGAGACGTAGACGACGGCGGCGGCGATCCAGGCGACGCCGGCGGCTGCGGGGATCAGCGGTCGTGCGCGGATCGGATTCCTCGGGCGG
>NZ_JAVCVL010000125.1:0-8276 GCF_032917815.1 Clavibacter sp. MX14-G9D
GCCGCCCGCCCGCGTCGCCGCCGCTCGCGATGCGCCCGCTGGACGCCGACGCCGACGCGGCGCTCGTCCACGGCTGGGTCACCGCGCCGCGCGCCCGGTTCTGGCAGATGCAGCACGCGACCCTCGACGACGTGCGGGACGCGTACCGGTCCCTCGCGGCGGATCCGCGCCGCGAGGCATGGATCGGCCTCCACGACGGCGTGCCCGCGTTCCTCGTCGAGGCCTACGACCCGGCGGACGACCCGATCGGCGCGCACCTCGACCCGCTCCCCGGGGACCGCGGCATGCACCTGCTCGTCGCGCCGCCGTCCGGCGGCCCCCTGCCGGGCTTCACCACCGCCGTGATGCGGCACGTCGTCGCGCACCTGCTGCGCGATCCCGCCGTCCGGCGCCTCGTCGTCGAGCCGGACGTCCGCAACGAGGCCGTCCAGCGCCTCAATGCCGTCGTCGGCTTCCAGCCCCTCCGGGTCGTCGACCTCGGCTCGAAGCACGCGCTCCTCAGCGTCGCCACGCGCGACGACCTCCTGCACGCCACGCCCGTCGAGGGGACGCCCCTCGACGCCCCACCTCCGGACGGACACGCCATGACCCCCACCCCCGACCGCACGGCGGAGGCCGCCCCGGGCGTCCACCCCGCCGCGCACCTCCGGCCCGACGCCTGGGCCGCCGCCACCCGCCACCTCGTCCGCAAGGCGCTCGCCGAGTTCGCGCACGAGCTGCTCATCCGGCCCGAGCGCGTCGACCCCGACGTGCCGCCGGGCGCTCCCCGGCGCCCGCACGACCCCCGGGAGCGGGCCGCGTACCGCGTCACGAGCGGCGACGGGCGGAGCGCGTACGCGTTCCGGGCGCGGGTCCTCGAGCTCGACCACTGGGACGTCGAGGAGGCGAGCATCCGGCGCACGGTGGACGGGGCTCCCGCCGAGCTCGACGCCACCGACCTCGTGCTCGACCTCCGCGACCGGCTGGGGATCACCGACGAGGTCCTGCCCGTCTACCTCGACGAGCTCAACAGCACGCTGTCCGCCGCGGCCTTCTCGCGCCTGCGGGACGTGCCCGACGCCCGCGGGCTGCTCACGGCGTCCTACGCGGAGGTGGAGTCGACCATGGACGAGGGCCACCCCTGCTTCGTCGCGACGAACGGCCGCATCGGCTTCGACCTCGACGACCACGACCGGTACGCGCCGGAGGCGGGGCAGGACGTGCGCATCCTCTGGCTCGCCGTGCACGAGCGCCTCGCCCGGTTCACCGCGATCGACGGCCTCGACCGGGAGGCCTTCCTCGACGCCGAGCTCGGTGCCCCGGCCCGTGCGCGCTTCCGCGCGCGGATGGCGTCGCTCGGCATCGACCCCGCCCGGCGCGTGCTCGTGCCGGTGCACCCGTGGCAGTGGGAGAACGTCGTCACGGTGACCTTCGCGGGGCTCATCGCCCGGCGCGACATCGTGCTGCTCGGCACGGGCGACGACGCGTACGGCGCGCAGCAGTCCATCCGCACCTGGGCGAACCGCACGACCCCGGAGCGCTGCTACGTGAAGACGTCGCTCTCCATCCTCAACATGGGGTTCACGCGGGGCCTGTCACCGGCCTACATGGCGGTGACGCCGGCCATCAACGACTGGGTGCACGCGCTCGTGACGGGCGACCCCGAGTTCGCCCGGCTCGGCTTCGGGATCCTGCGGGAGGTCGCGGCCGTCGGCGTGCGCGACGAGCGGGTCGACCGCGCGCTGCCGGTCGGCCACTCCCACACCAAGATGCTGTCCGCGCTCTGGCGGGAGTCGCCCGTGCCAGGGCTCGCGGAAGGCGAGCGGCTGATGAGCATGACGAGCCTCCTGCACGTCGACGGGCAGGGCGCCACGGTCCTGGGAGCGCTGATCGACGCGTCGGGCGTCGGCGCGGCCGCGTGGATCCGGAGCTGGCTCGACGCGTACCTGGTGCCGATCGCGCACGCGCTCCTCGCGCACGACCTCGCGTTCATGCCGCACGGGGAGAACGTGATCCTCGTGCTCCGCGACCACGTCGTCGTGCGCGTGCTCATGAAGGACATCGCCGAGGAGGTCGCGCTGCTCGACCCGGATCGCGAGCTCCCGGAGGACGTCCGGCGCATCCGCCTCGGCGTGCCCGACGACGAGCGGACCCTCACGGTGCTCACGGACGTGATGGACGGCTTCCTGCGCTTCGCCGCCGCCCTCGTCGCGGACCGCGAGGACCTCGGGCCCGACGGGCTCTGGCGCGTGGCCGCCGAGGCGCTCGCGGACCACGAGCGCGCGCACCCGGAGCTCGCGGCCCGGATCGCGCGGAGCGACCTCTTCACCCCGTCGTTCGCGCGCTCCTGCCTCAACCGGCTGCAGCTGCGGGACAACCGGCGCATGGTCGACCTCGCGGATCCGGTGCTGCAGATCCACGGCTCCCTGCGGAACCCGCTCGCCGTCCACGCGGGGCTCCGGCCGCGGCACGGCTGACGTTCGCGGGCGGCTCCGGTCCCGGCGCCCCGCAGACGGCGAGGAGCCGCCGTCCGCGTGTGCGGACGGCGGCTCCTCGAGGTGGGCTGCGCCGCGGCCGGGCCGGGCCGCGTGCGACCGGGTCAGCTCGCGGCGGGCGCCGCGGATCCCACCGTCAGGGTCTCGGCCCGCTGCTCGCCGGACCCGTCGTCGGACGTGACGGCGATCTTGCGCGGCTTCGCCCGCTCGCTCACCGGGATGGTGACGCTGAGCACGCCGTTGGCGTAGTGCGCCGAGATGCGCTCCGTGTCGATGCCCTGGCCGAGCGTGAGCTGGCGCAGGAAGGTGCCGGCGACGCGCTCGCGGGTGAGCCAGCGGACGCCCGGGTCGCCCGCGAGGGTGCGCTCGGCGCGGATGGTGAGCAGCTGGCCGTCCACGTCGATGTCCACCGAGCCCGGGTCGATGCCCGGGAGGTCGGCGGCCAGCACGTAGGTGTCGCCCTCGCGGTGCAGGTCGATGGGCATCGGGCGGTTCGCCTGGCGCGTCTCGGCCAGCGCGCCCATCGCGCGGTCCAGCTCGCGGAACGGATCGAAGGTCATGTTCATGGTCGACTCCTCACTGGTGATCTGCGGGTTGAGCCCCCTCGGCTCAACTACGTCGAGATTAGCACTCGACCTGCACGGGTGCCAAGTGGTTCGCCGAGGGCGAATGCAGCCCTGATCACCTCTTCGTCAGCGGCGGCGGAGGTCGCGCTCCATGCGCCCGATGAGCGTCCAGACCGCGCGCGAGAGGTCCGGGTGCTCGAGTGCGATGCCCCGCAGCAGGCGGTACTCGAAGCGCGCGACGACGCCGGGCGCGGTGGACGGGTGCCGCACCCGGGCGAGCTCCTCGGCCATCCCGTCGGCCTCGAGCGCGTCCTGCCGGAGGGTCGCGACCACGTGCTCGTCCACGGTCGGCAGCTGCGGGATGACCTCCCACGGGTCGTCGCCGTTCCGGCACCGGTGCTCGATGACGGCGTCCAGCTCGTCGCGGGCCTCCTGGCGCAGCACCTCGAGGCTGGCGGGGAAGCGGGCGTGCACGGGCGGTTCCCCTCGGACGGCGGACGGCGGGCGGTGGCGAGCCCTCGCTCGTGACGCGACGGCCGGATCCCCTTCACGCTACGTCATGCCCCGGACCCCGCCCGACGAGGGGGAGCGGCGCCCTCGCTAGCCTGGGAGCCGACCCCGGAGCCGCCCCAGGAGGACCCATGACCGACACCGCCCGCCCCGTCGCCCTCGTCACGGGGGCCACGCGCGGCATCGGCCGCGCCGTCGCCCAGGACCTCGCCCGCACCCACCGCGTCATCGTCCACGGACGCGACCGGGAAGCCGTCGACGCGCTCGCCGCCACGCTCCCCGACGCCGTGGGGTGGGCCGCCGACCTCGCCGCGGGCGGCCTCGCCGACGGCGTGCCCGCCCTGGACCGGCTCGACGTGCTCGTGCACTCGGCCGGCGTGATCGGCGGCGACGCGGTCGGGGAGACGCCCGTCGACGAATGGCGGCGCGTGTTCGAGGTCAACGTCTTCGCCGTCGCCGAGGTCACGCGCGTCCTCCTCCCGGCGCTCCGGGCGGCGGGCGGCCAGGTGGTGCTCGTCAACTCCGGGTCCGGCTTCACGGCCAACCCGACCGGCGGCGTCTACGCAGGGTCGAAGTTCGCCCTCCGCGCGCTCGGCGACGCCCTCCGCGAGGAGGAGCGCCCGAACGGCGTGCGCGTCTCCAGCGTGCACCCGGGCCGCGTCGCCACCGACATGCAGCGGGAGCTCCGCGCGAAGGAGGGGGGCGAGTACGACGAGACGCGGTACCTGGACCCCGCCTCGGTCGCCCGGGCCGTGCGCCTCGTCGTCGACCAGACGCGCGACGGCACGCTCGAGTCGGTCTCGCTGCGGCCGTTCGGGGGCTGATGCGCACCCGGCCGCGGATGGCCGACGATCTTGAGATCATCTCGCGCAGAGACGATCTGCGCGGGATATGATCTCCGCATGAGCGCATCCACCTCGGCACCCGACCACGACGTCGACGTGGACGCCGCGGACATCGACTGGGACGCGGGCGGGATCGAGACGCAGCTCGGCTGGTCGCTCCAGGCGGTCTACCAGGGGTTCGCGCGCACAGCGCAGACGGCCGTCGCCGACGTGCCGGGCGGCCCCCGCGGGTACCAGGTGCTCGTCGCGATCACGACCGAGGAGCCCGCCTCGCAGCTCGCCCTCGCGCAGCGGCTCGGCATCGACAAGACGCAGATGACCTACGTCATCGACGCACTCGCCGACGGCGGCCACGTCGAGCGGCAGCCGCATCCGCGCGATCGCCGGATCCGGCGGGTCGTGCCCACCGACGCCGGCCGGGCGCTGCTCGCGACCGCCCGCGTGGCCCTCGGCGAGGTGGAGGACGTGCTCATGCGCGACCTCGACGCCGAAGAGCGCATCGTCCTCCGGCGGCTCCTCGCGCGCGTCGCCCTCGGCGCCGGCGATGCCGCCGCGGGCCTCCCCGACACCGGCGAGGCGCTCGAGCAGCCCGTCGCCGCCCCCCACCGCTCGCGCCGCCCGGCGCGCCGACCACCCGCAGATGGAGAACCCTCGTGAGCACCCCCGCATCCGGATCCACCCCCGCGTCCCCGCCCGTCGTCGTGGCCGGCGCCACCGGCGACCTCGGCCGCCGCATCGTCCGCGAGCTCCTCGCCAGGGACGCGTCCGTCCGGGTGCTGACCCGCCCGGGCGCCCGGTCGTCCGTCGAGGCGTGGGCCGGCGAGCCCCGCGTCGAGGTCGTCGAGGCCGCGTACACCGACCCGGCGGCGCTGGTCCACGCGGTCGAGGGCGCGCGCGTCGTCGTGTCCGCCGTCAGCGGCGCCCGGTCCGTGATCCTCGGCGCCCAGCGCGCCCTCCTCGCGGCCGCGGTCGCGGCGGGCGTGCCGCGCTTCATCCCCTCCGACTACTCCTCGGACTACCGGCGGGTGACGCCCGGCAGCAACCGCAACTTCGAGCTGCGCCGCGAGTTCGCGGCCGACCTCGACGCCGCACCCGTGCGCGCCACCTCCGTGCTCAACGGCGCGTTCGCCGACATGCTCACCGGCCAGGCGCCCATCGTGCTGTTCGACCGGCACCGCGTCCTGTACTGGTCGTCCGCCGACCAGGTGCTCGACTTCACGACCAAGGACGACACGGCCCGCGTGGTCGCGCAGGTGGCGCTCGACGACGACGCGCCGCGCGTGGTCGAGGTGGCGGGCGACCGGGTCACCGCCCGGGACATCGCGCGCACCATGACGGAGATCATGGGCAGGCCGTTCGCGCTGCAGTGGGCGGGCACCACGGGGGTCCTCTCCGCCGCCAGCAGGGCCATGCGCCGGGTCGGGCGAGACGAGCAGGAGACCTTCCCCGCCTGGCAGGGCATGCAGTACCTCGTCAGCATGTACAGCGGCGAGGCCGAGCTGCGGCACGTCGACCGCGCGCCGTTCGGCGACGCCCGGTGGACGAGCGTGCGGGACGTGCTCGCCGCGCACGTCGCCGAGCGGAGCGCCGCGACCGGCGCGTAGCGGGCGCCCGTCACGAGGCCACGGCTCGCTGGGTGCGGCATCCAGACGGCGGTGGTTGGGTGGGGCCGCGCCACGAGCGCCGCGGGCCGGTCGTCCGACCGCCCGCACCCCGGAACGAAGGAGACACATGACGTCACGCAGCATCCAGTGGCAGCTGGCGAAGCGCCCCACCGGCGAGCCCACCCCCGACGACGTCCGCCGCGTCGAGGTCGACCTGCCCGACCTCGAGGACGGCGAGGTGCGCGTCGAGAACGAGTTCATCTCCGTCGACCCGTACATGCGCGGCCGCATGAACGACGTGCCCTCCTACGTCCCGCCGTTCGGGCTCGACGAGGCCATGACCGGATCCGCGGTGGGCCGCGTCGTCGAGTCCCGCTCCGACGACCTCGCCGTCGGCACGCTCGTCAGCCACATGCTCGGCTGGCGCGACGTCGCCCAGGGCCGGGCCGCCGCCTTCCGTCCCGTCCCCGAGGTCCCGGGCGTCGCGTCCTCCGCGCACCTCGGCGTCCTCGGGCTCACGGGCCTCACCGCCTACGTCGGGCTCACCCGCATCGCGTCGATCCGCGAGGGCGACGTCGTCTTCGTGTCCGGCGCGGCCGGCGCGGTCGGCTCCATGGTCGGCCAGATCGCCCGCCTGCTCGGCGCCTCCCGCGTCGTCGGCAGCGCCGGATCCGCGGAGAAGGTCGAGCGCCTCACCGACCACCTCGGCTTCGACGCGGCCTTCGACTACCACGGCGGCGACCTCGACGCGAAGCTCGCCGAGGCCGCGCCCGACGGCATCGACCTCTACTTCGACAACGTGGGCGGCGACCACCTGTCCGCGGCGCTCGGCGCGCTCAAGGACTTCGGCCGGGTCGCCAACTGCGGCTCGATCTCGACCTACAACTCCACGGGCGAGGAGGTCGCGATCCGCAACACGGGGCGCATCGTCACGCGCGGGCTCACGCTCCGCGGCTTCACGCTCGGCAACCACCAGGACCTGGCGCCCGAGTTCGCCCAGAAGATGGGCCCGTGGCTCTCCGAGGGCCGCATCACGGCCGACGAGACGGTCGTCGACGGCATCGACCGCGCGTTCGAGGCCTTCACCGGCCTCATGCGCGGCGAGAACGTCGGGAAGATGGTCGTGCGGACGAGCGCTCCCGCCTGACCCGCACCTCCCGGGTGTCGTCCTCGGGGAGCGTCGGCGGCGCGTCCGCCCGGCGCTCCCCGTCGTCGTCCCCGGGCGCGTCCGCCGGGTTCCGCGCCTCGCGCAGCCGGCGTCCCTCGTCCTCGAGCAGCGCGCGCCGGCGGGCGAGCCGCTCGGCCCGCGTGGTGTCGCGCACGGGCAGCCGCAGCGCGTGCTCGGCGGGGATCCCGGCCTGCAGCTGCCGGGCGCGGATGATCTCCACGTCGAGCTCGCCGCCGAGGACGAGCGACAGGTTCCCGATGTAGAGCCAGAGCAGCAGCACGATCACCGCGCCGAGCACCCCGTAGGTCGACTCGTAGGTCGCGATCCGCGTCACGTACGCGACGAACCCGGCGGTGCCCAGCCCCCAGGCGACGATGGCGACGAGGCTGCCCCACGTCAGCAGGTCGACCCGGCGGCGGCGGAGGTTCGGGGTCGCGGCGTAGAGCACGCCGATGATCCCCGTCAGCAGCACCACGAGCAGCGGCCACTTGACGACCGCCCACACCACGAGGGTCGTGTCGCCGAGACCCAGGTGCTGCCCCAGCGCCCGGGCGCCCTCGTCGGTGAGCAGCAGCATGCCCACCATCACGACGCTGACGATCAGCAGCACGATCGTCACCACGAGCATCAGGGCCCGGTACTTGACGAGCGGTCGGCCCTCCTCCGTCTCCTGCACGCGGTTCATCGCGCGGCCGAACGCCGTGACGTAGGCCGCCGACGTCCAGACCGCGCCGAGGAAGCTGACGGTGAAGGCGATGCCGGAGCGCGGTCCGTCGGCGAGCTGCTCGACGGGGTCGCGGATCACGTCGACCGCGGGGTCGCCGAGCACGGCCGTGAGCACGCGGAGCACGCCCTCGACGCCCGCGCGCGTATCGCCGACCAGGCCGATGAGGCTGAGCACCGCGACCGCGGCGGGCACGAGCGAGAGCGTGGAGTAGAAGGTGAGGCTCGCGGCCGTGTCGATGCCGCGGTGCTTCATGAAGCCGTACACCGCGCGACGGGAGGCGTACCAGCCGAGCTCGCGGCCGATGCGCTGGCGGCGGTGCAGGGCCCCGTCGTCGACGCCGCCGCCCGGCCGGACGGCGTCGGCGGCGTCGGGCGCGGCGAGC
>NZ_JAVCVL010000126.1:0-8276 GCF_032917815.1 Clavibacter sp. MX14-G9D
CGCCGGGCACCCGACCGCGCCGCGGCCCGCGCTCCTCGTCGACGACCGCGTCGACGTGGCCCTCGCGGCGCTCGCCCGGGGTGCGCGGGTGGACGGCGTCCACGTCGGGCAGTCGGACGTGCCGGCCGACCTCGTGCGGCGGATGCTCGACGCCGCGAGCCCCGACCGGCGCCTCGTGCTCGGCCTCACGGCGAACGCCCCCGAGCACGTGGAGGCGATCCGCGCCCTGCCGGACGGCACGGTCGACTACCTCGGCGTCGGCGTCATCCGGCCCACCAGCACGAAGCCCGACCACCCGGCGGCGCTCGGGCACGACGGGTTCGGCATCATCGCGGGCCTCTCCCCCGTGCCGTGCGTCGCCATCGGCGGGGTCGACGTGGACGACGTGGACGCGGTGGCGGCCGCGGGCGGGGCGGGCACCGCCGTGGTGTCCGCGGTGTGCGCGGCCGAGGATCCCGCGGCGGCCACCCGCGAGCTCGCGGACGCGTGGGATCGGGTGCGGGCGGCGGCCACGGGCGACGCGTCCGCGTCCGCCGGACCCGGCCCCGTCGGCGACGACTCCGCCGTCGACGAGTTGGCCGCTGCCGACCACGACCACGACCACGACCACGCCGCAGCCGCCGGCCCGGCCCGCGGCAGCCGCGCCGTCCCGCGCGTCCTCAGCATCGCGGGCACGGATCCGACGGGCGGCGCAGGCGTGCAGGCCGACCTCAAGTCCATCGCAGCGAACGGCGGCTACGGGATGGCCGTCGTCACGGCGCTCGTGGCGCAGAACACGCGGGGCGTGCGGGAGATCCACGTGCCGCCGGTCGCGTTCCTGCGGGCGCAACTCGAAGCGGTGTCCGACGACGTGGTGATCGACGCCGTGAAGGTCGGCATGCTCGGATCCGCCGCCGTGGTGGACGAGGTGGCGGACTGGCTGCGCGCGGTGCGCCCGCCGGTCGTGGTGCTCGACCCGGTGATGGTCGCCCAGTCGGGCGACGCCCTCCTCGACGCCGACGCCACCGAGGCGCTGCGGCGCCTCCTCCCGCTCGCCGACGTCGTGACGCCCAACCTGCCGGAGCTCGCCGCGCTCCTCGGCGAGCCCGAGGCCGACGGCTGGGACGCCGCGCTCGCCCAGGGCCGCACCCTCGCCGCGCGGCACGGCGTGCGCGTGATCGTCAAGGGCGGGCACCTCCGCGTGGACGACTGCCCGGACGCGCTCGTCGTTCCCGCCGGGGACGGCGCGGACGGCGCGGACGGCGCGGACGGCTCTGACGCCGCGGACTCCGCCGTCCACGTCGTCCCCGGCCCGCGCATCGCCACGACGAGCACGCACGGCACCGGCTGCTCCCTCTCGAGCGCGCTCGCGACCCTGCAGCCGCGGCGCGGCGACTGGCTCGCGGCGCTCACGGAGGCGAAGGGCTGGCTCACGGGATCCCTGGCGCGCGCCGAGGACCTCGACGTCGGCGAGGGGGCCGGCCCGCTCGACCACCTGCGCGCGCTGTGGGATGCCGCGGGCACGCACCTGCCGCCCGTCTCGGAGGAGATGTGGTCCGGATCCGCCGACCTCCGCCGCGAGATCGACGACCTGCCCTTCGTCCGCCGCCTCGGCGACGGCAGCCTGCCGGAGGCGTGGTTCTCGCACTACCTCGCGCAGGACGCCATCTACCTCCGCGCCTACTCCCGCGTGCTCGCCCGGGCCAGCCAGCTCGCGCCCACGCCCGACGCGCAGGTCGCGTGGGCGCGGTCCGCGGCCGACGCGATCGCCGCCGAGTCGACGCTGCACGAGGAGTGGCTGTCCCGGCACCCCGCGCCCGTGGTCCCCGGCCCGGTGACGCGCGCCTACGTCGACCACCTGCTCGCGCACGCCGCCGGCAGCGACTACGCCGTGCTCGTCGCGGCGCTCCTGCCCTGCTTCACGATCTACGCCGACGTGGGCGTCCGGCTCCACGCGGCGGGATCCGCCGCGGCGGCGGCCGGGTCCGCGCACCCGTACGCGGCGTGGCTGGAGACGTACGCGGATCCCGCCTTCACGGCCGCGACCCGGCGCGCGTGCGAGCTGGTGGACGAGGCGGCGGTCCTCGCGGGCCCCGTCCGCCGGTCCGCGATGCTCGAGGCGTCCCGCCTCTCGGCGGCGTACGAGCGCGACTTCTTCCGCGCCCCGGAGGCGCTCGGCTGATCCGGCACCGGCCGGGTCGCGCCCGGCGCGCGTCCGGCGTCGCGAGGATGCGGCGGCGCGCGCGTCCGCGGGGCTCAGCCCACGGAGGCGAGCCGCTGCAGCAGCAGGTCGAGGGTGGAGTCGAGGCTGCTCGCGCCCCAGACCGCGACCACGACGGTGAGGGCGACCATCGTGCCCGCGGGCGCGCGGTGCCGGATGCGGTCGACGAGGAGCAGGACGACCGTGCCGATCGCGACGACGATCCCCGCGACGGAGGCGAAGGCCATGCGCACGTAGGCCGCCGCGTCGGGCGCCGACCAGCTGTTCGCCGCCAGGCTGAGTGCGAGCGGCACGAGCACCAGGCCCACGAGCAGGACCAGCGGCGCGGGCAGGAGGCGGGGACGCGGCGGGGCCGGATCCACGGCGACGGGGGTGGGGACGGACATGGTGACGAGCCTAGGGTCGCGGCCCGCCCCGGACCAGGGCCCGCATGCCGGAGTCGCCGCACGCTGCACGTTGCACGCTGCACGCCACGGTCCCCGCGCGCCGGCGGTCATCGCACGTCGTGCACCGACGGCGCGCGACCGCCGGCGTCACACTCCCGGAGGCGGACCGCCGCGGCGCTACGCTCGACCCGCCGCCGACGGATCCCCGTCTCCCGCGGCGTCGCCCGTCCTCCACACCGCCGACGCGGCGACCATCGCGCGCCGTGCGCCTCTCGGGAGCCCCACACCATGACCACGACCACCTCGCGGCCCACCCGCGCCCAGCGCCTCGACGCGCTCCCCTGGACCCGCGGCCACTCCCGCATCCTCGGCGGCAGCGGCGTCGGCTGGGCCCTCGACGCGATGGACGTCGGCCTCATCTCGTTCGTCATCGCCCAGCTCGCCGTGGTGTGGGAGGCGGACGCGGGGCAGCTCGGCCTCGTCGCATCGGCGGGCTTCCTCGGCATGGCCATCGGCGCGAGCGTCGGCGGGCTGGTCGCGGACCGGATCGGACGTCGGCAGGTGTTCGCCCTCACGCTGCTCGTCTACGGCCTCGCGACGGGCGTGTCCGCGCTCGCGATGTCGGTCGGGGCGCTCATCGCGCTGCGGTTCGTCGTGGGCCTCGGGCTCGGTGCGGAGCTGCCGGTCGCCTCCACTCTCGTGAGCGAGTTCTCGCCGGCGCGGATCCGCGGGCGCGTGATCGTGATCCTCGAGTCCTCCTGGGCGGTCGGCTGGACGGCGGCCGCGCTCATCGGCTACCTGGTCATCCCCACGAGCGAGGACGGCTGGCGCTGGGCGCTCGCGCTCGGCGCGGTGCCCGCGGTGTGGGCGATCTTCGTGCGGCTCCGGCTGCCGGAGTCGGTGCGCTTCCTCGAGGCGAAGGGCCGGCACGCGAAGGCGGAGCGCGTGGTCCGCGGGCTGGAGGAGTCGGCCGGAGCAGCGGCGCCGGTCGACGACGCGCGGGTGCCCGAGACCGCCGCCGAGGCCGCGTCCGCCGCGCCCGCCGCCGACGCCGCTCCCCGCGAGCGCCTCTTCGGCGCGCGCCCGCGCCGCCGCACCCTCTCCCTCTGGATCGTGTGGTTCTGCGTCAACTTCGCCTACTACGGCGCCTTCATCTGGCTGCCGACGCTGCTGGTGGCGCAGGGCTTCTCGCTGGTGCGCTCCTTCGGGTACACCCTGCTCATCACGCTCGCGCAGCTGCCGGGCTACGCGGTCTCGGCCTGGCTCGTGGAGCGCTGGGGGCGCCGCGTGACGCTCGCGGTCTTCCTCGCGGGATCCGCCGTGTCCGCGGGCCTCTTCGGCACCGCCGACGACGTGACCTCGATCCTCGTGTTCGGCGCCCTCATGTCGTTCTCGAACCTCGGCGCATGGGGCGCGCTCTACGCGGTGACGCCCGAGCTGTACCCGACGCGCGTGCGCGCGACGGGCGCGGGCAGCGCGGCCGGATTCGGGCGGCTCGCGTCGATCATCGCGCCGCTGTGCGTGCCGCCGCTGCTCGCCCTCGGTGGCGTCGCCCTGCCGTTCGGCGTGTTCGCGGGCGTCTTCGCGCTGGCCGCCGTCGCCGCGCTCACCCTGCCGGACCTGCGCGGCGAGGCCCTCGAGGACTGAGCCGGCGGATCCGGTCGGTACGCTCGTGATGCCCGACCCCGAGGAGCTACCGTGGTGCCCACCTTCGTCGTCGTCGCCGTGATGGTCGTCGTCGTGATCCTCATCGCCTTCGCCGTCATCGGCACCACCCGCTCGAACCCCACGCAGGACGCGCAGGACGCCGTCGCCCGCGAGCGCCGCGCGGCCCGCAAGGCCGAGCGGGAGCGCCGGAAGGCCGAGCGCGGCTGACCGGGCTGGGGATCGTCCACGCTCCGCTCGCCCTCGACGAGCAGCCTGGGCGGATGACCTCCACCACCGCCCGCCGCCGCGCCCTCCGCGACGCCGTCATCCTCACGGCCTTCTTCCTCGTGTCGCAGCTCGTCGTCGTCCCGATGGTGGGTGGGGGCGCGGCGACGGAGCATCTCGGCCCTGCGCTCGTCGTCGGCGTCCTCGTCTTCGCCGCCGCCTACCTGATCCGCCGGGCCACGGATGGCCGACGCCGGGACCGCGGCTAGCAGACGGCGAACGCACGACGCCCCCGCGACCAGCAGGTCGCGGGGGCGTCGTCGTGGAGCGGGTGCGGGTCAACCCGCCGCCAGCGCCTCCTCGAGCAGGTGCGACAGGGCATCGAGCTGCACGGACGTGGATCCGGCCTCGTCGAGGTCCTCGCCGTCGAGCGCGCGCGCCGCGAGGCCCGCCTTGCTGTCGATGAGCTCCGCGATCTTCGCGTCGATGGTCTGCGCCGCGATGATGCGCCACGCGGTCACGGGCTCCTCCTGGCCGATGCGGTGCACGCGGTCGATGGCCTGCGTCTGCTCCGCGGAGGTCCAGCTGAGCTCGGCGAGCACCACGTTCGACGCGGCCTGCAGGTTGAGGCCGACGCCCGCAGCGGTGAGCGAGCAGACCACGACCTCCACCTCGGGATCGTTCTGGAAGGAGTCGATGGCGTCCTGGCGCGCCGCGGGCGACTGGTCGCCGCGGATCGAGACGCTCCGGATGTCCCGCTTCGCGAACGTGGCCTCGGCCTGGTCCATCACGTCGACGTGCTTGGCGAAGAACACGACCTTGCCGACCGAGCGCGCGAGCTGCGCCGCGTAGTCGGCGGCGAGCACCGCCTTGGCCTGGCCGATGCGGCGGACCATGGTGAAGACGTTCTCCCCGGTCTTCTGCGCCTTGGCCTCGTCGAGCTCCGACTGCGCGACGAGCCGCACGAGGTGCGCCCGCTCCGCCGCCGGTCCGTCGAGGACCTCCGGCACGGTGGTGCCGCGCGCGCCGACGAGCGCCGTGAAGCGCCGCACCAGGCGGGCGGCGAGCTCGCGCTCGGCCTGGCGGATGGAGCGGCCCAGGTCGTCGTCGAGCTCGACGGGGAGGTCGGCGATCCGCTTGGACGGCAGGTCGGTCGCCACGTCGATCTTGCGGCGGCGGACGATGCCGAGGTCGATGACCGCGCGTCGCGCCTCCGCGAAGAACCCGGGATCGGCGGGCGTGAGGCCCGCCTCCTCCAGCTCGCCCATGAGGACGGACGTCGGCTTGTCGCCGTCGATCCAGCCGAGGAACTGCCAGATGGCGCGGAAGTCGTCGATGTCGTTGATGAGCGGGGTGCCCGTCAGCGCCATCAGCAGCGGCGCGGACTGGCGCTGGCGGATGCTCTCGGCGAGCGCCAGCACGAACTTCGAGCGCTGCGACTGCAGGTTCTTGATGAAGTGGGCCTCGTCGACGACCATGCCGCGGAAGCCGAGCGTCCGGAGCCAGCCGATGTGCCGGTCGAGGACCTCGTAGTTGACGATGACGACGTCGGCGAAGGCGTCGAGGCCCGCGCCGTCGCCGTGGATGACGGTGGCGCGGCGGTGCGGCGTCCAGCGCTCCACCTCGCGCTTCCAGTTCATCTTGACGACGTTGGGGACGACGACGAGCAGCGGGTACGCGTCGGCGACGGAGGCGGCCAGCAGGGCCTGCGCGGTCTTGCCGAGGCCCGGCTCGTCGGCGAGCAGGAACTCGCGGTGGCCGAGGCGGACGCTCTCGAGGAAGCGCGCCTGGTGGCGCATGAGCTCGAGGCCGTGCGGCGACAGGCGGTCGATGCGAGGGCTCTCCGGCAGGTCCATGCTGGCGATGCCGCCGCCGGCGCCGTACTCGAACGACTTGAACAGCGGGCCGAGCAGCTCCCAGTTGGCGAGGAGGCGCGTGGGCGGGGCCGCGGGAGCGGGCCGGTCGAGGTCGGGCTCGAGGAACGGGTTCGCCAGCACGCGGGCCTTGACCGACGGCGGGACGACCTGGCGCTCGTGCAGCTTCGCGATCGCCGGGTCCTCGGGCTCGGGCTCCGGCTCGTCCTCGACGACCATCTCGACGCCGCCGTCGAACAGCATGTGCTTGCGCATGGCGCGGGCGGTCTCGGAGAGCTTGGCGTCGGGGTCCAGCAGCGGCAGCACGGAGGTGTCGCGCGCGGCCGTGCGGGCCAGGATGCTCGCGATGCCGTCGAGGCGCTTCAGCGTCTCCGCGCGCTCGGAGTCGCTGAGCGGGGTGGCCGTGTCCTTCGCGTGCGTGCGCTCCTCGCGCATCAGCACGGCGATGACCTGGAACTTCGTGCGGTTGACCGGCTTCAGCTTGCCGCGCTGGGCGGCCTGCTCGATCTCGCGCACGGCGCGCGCGAGGACGGGGATGAGCCCCTCGTTGTCGATCGTGCGCGTGCGGGCGGAGGACCGCCGCTGGCCGGTGCGAGCCATGCAACTCCTTGTTCACTGCCGGGGCCAGGCCGCGCCTGCGCTCCCGGATCGGAAGGACTCGGCGTCCGTCGCGCACGGTGACGCGTGCGGTCGGACGGTGGCGAGGGGACCTTCCTCGAGCAACCGGGAGACCCGGGTCGGGGGTGGGATGACGGTCCGCCGCCTGCGCCCGGCCGCCTCGGGGAGGACGGGCACGAGAGCAGTTTAGGGCACGCGCGCTCCCGCCGCGCGCCCGGTCGCCGCGGGCCGCCCGGCCTAGGCTGGATCCATGACGGATCAGGCGACACCCACCGGTACCAACGAGGCGGGTTCCCCCGGCCGCTACGTCGAGGAGGGCGAGTTCACCCGCGACACGAACTACATCGAGGACCGCATCCTCCGCGACGGTTCCCAGGGGTGGCCCGTCGAGGCCGGCCGCTACCGCCTCGTCGCCGCGCGCGCGTGCCCGTGGGCGAACCGCTCCGTCATCGTCCGCCGCCTGCTCGGCCTCGAGGACGCCATCTCGCTCGGCCTGCCCGGCCCGACGCACGACGCGCGCAGCTGGACCTTCGACCTCGACCCCGACGGCCGCGACCCGGTCCTCGGCATCGAGCGCCTGCAGGACGCGTTCCTCGCCCGCTTCCCCGGGTACCCGCGCGGCATCACCGTGCCGGCCCTCGTCGACATCCCCTCCGGCCAGGTCGTGACCAACGACTACCCGCAGATCACGCTCGACCTCTCCACGGAGTGGACCGAGCACCACCGCGAGGGCGCGCCCGACCTGTACCCGGAGCACCTCCGCGCGGAGATCGACGAGGTCGCCGACCTCGTCTTCCGCGACGTGAACAACGGCGTCTACCGCTGCGGGTTCGCCGGATCCCAGGAGGCGTACGAGAAGGCCTACGACCGCCTCTTCTCCCGCCTGAACTGGCTGAGCGACCGCCTCGCCGGCCAGCGCTACCTCGTGGGCGACACGATCACCGAGGCCGACGTCCGCCTGTTCACGACGCTCGCCCGGTTCGACGCGGTCTACCACGGGCACTTCAAGTGCAACCGCCAGAAGCTCGACGAGATGCCCGTGCTGTGGGCCTACGCGCGCGACCTGTTCCAGACGCCCGGCTTCGGCGACACCATCGACTTCGTGCAGATCAAGCAGCACTACTACCTGACGCACACCGACATCAACCCCACCCGCGTCGTGCCCGTCGGGCCCGAGACGTGGGGCTGGCTGGAGCCGCACGGCCGCGAGGAGCTGGGCGGCCGCCCGTTCGGCGACGGCACGCCCCCGGGACCCGTCCGCGAGGGCGAGCGCGTGCCCGAGGGCCACGGCGCCGTGCCCCGCGGTGACGCCGGATCCGGCGCCCG
>NZ_JAVCVL010000127.1:0-8229 GCF_032917815.1 Clavibacter sp. MX14-G9D
CGCCGGGCGAGCGACGCGCGGAGGGCGGGGAGGGGGACCGGGCGGGTGGCCGCGCCGTCCGCGGAGGCGACGGCGAGGACGGCGAGCGCGGTGCGGTCGAGCTGCTCGAGCGCGGACGCGACGGCGTCGGGTCCGAGCAGCGCGTCGGCGAGGTCGAAGACGTCCGCGATGCGCGTCGCCTCGATGCCGCGGTCGCGGACGAGGCCGGTGAGGGCCGCGTCGTCGAGGGCGCGCAGCCGCGACGCGAGCACCAGGGCGTCGGACATGGTCGTCCCGCTAGCGGGACGTGCCGTCCATGCGGCGGCGGCGACGGACGCTGATGACGAGGATCGCGATGAAGAGGAGCGCGGCGAGGGGGATGCCCACCGCCGGGAGCAGGAGGATGACCTGCCACACCGGCGTGCTGTACTGCGACGCGTCGACGGCGATGAGCGGGGCCAGCAGGATCGCGACGATGCTGAGCACGGCGATGAGCAGGATGCCGGCCAGCATGTAGGCGAGGATGCGCTCGGCCCGTCCCTCGCTCGGTGCGGTGTCGGATGCCATCCGCCCAGACTACGCCGTGGCTCGCGCCCGGGCGCGTCGCGCGCGCAGGCCCGGCGGGCGGCCGTGCGCGCGGGATCGGGCCCCGCGCCACCCGGGTCCGGCGGCCGCGGGCGAATAGACTGGTGCGTTCACCCGCACATCGAGCCCCGCCCGGGGCGGAGGAAGAGGATCGCATGCCCACCGGCAAGGTCAAGTTCTACGACGAGGACAAGGGGTTCGGGTTCATCAGCTCGGACGACGGCCAGGAGGTCTTCCTGCACGCGTCCGCCCTGCCGTCGGGAGTCGCCGGGGTCAAGGCCGGTACGCGGCTCGAGTTCGGCATCGCGGACGGCAAGCGCGGCGCGCAGGCCCTGTCCGCCCGGATCCTCGACGCCCCGCCCTCGCTCGTCCGCATGTCCCGCAAGCCCGCCGACGACATGGCCGTCATCGTCGAGGACCTCGTGAAGGTCCTCGACGGCATCGGCACGAACCTCAAGCGCGGCCGGTACCCGGATGACGCGCACGGCCGCAAGATCGCGGCGATGCTGCGCCGGGTCGCGGAGGAGCTCGATGCCTGAGCGCCGGGGCGACGAGGCGACGATCGATGACGCGACTGCCCACGACGTGGTGGCCGCCGACGCGGCGACCGACGACGTGAATGCCGCCGACGCGACGGCCGACCACGCGACCGCCGCGGATGTGCCGCCCGCTGATGAGGCCGTCCCCTCGCCGGCGACGCCCGGTTCGGCGGACGAGCCGGAGGGCGCGGCCGTCGAGCCGCCCGTGGCCGACGCGGAGCTGCTCGCGGCCGTCGACCTCGCTCGGGCGGCGCTCCGGGAGATCACGCCCGATGACACGGTCGGCGAGCCCGCCGGGTCGATCGTCGAGGGGGACCGCGTGCTCTCGCTCCTCTTCGCGAACACCATGCCCGGGTATCCCGGGTGGTACTGGACGGTCACGCTCGCGCGCGTCGAGGACGCCGCTCCCACCGTGCTCGAGGTCGAGCTCATGCCCGGCGAGGGCGCGCTGCTGTCACCCGAGTGGCTTCCGTGGTCCGCTCGCCTCGCCGGTGTCGAGGCCGAGCAGGAGGCCGAGCGCGTCGCGGCCGAGTCCGCGGACGACGAGGACGACGACGAGGACGACGACGACGCCGCGGAGGATGCCGAGGACGCGGACGACGTGCTGGACGGCGTCGACTTCGAGGCCGCCCCGGCGGAGGGCGACGACGATGACGACGACGCCGACGACGACGACGATGACGATGACGACGACGATGACGACGATGACGACGACGCCGACGACGACGATGACGACGACGACGATGACGACGACGACACGAGCTTCGACGGCGCCGATCGCTGATCCGCACCCCGCATGACGACGGCGGCGGCCCCCGAGGGGACCGCCGCCGTCGTCGTCTCCGGGGTCGGGATCAGCCCGCGCCGTGCTCCACGACGAACTCGATGCAGCGCACGAGGGCGCGCACGTCGTCCGGCTCGATGGCGGTGAAGGTCGCGACCCGCAGCTGGTTGCGTCCGAGCTTCCGGTAGGGCTCGGTGTCGACGACGCCGTTGGCGCGGAGGGTCCTGGCCACGCCCGCCGCGTCGATCGCGTCGTCGAGGTCGATGGTGACCACGACCTGCGAGCGGTGCGCGGGATCCGCGACGAACGGGCGGGCGTAGTCCACCCGCTCGGCCCACTCGTAGAGGACGGACGAGGACTCCCGCGTGCGGGCGTCGGCCCACGCCAGCCCGCCGGCCCCGTCGATCCAGTCGAGCTGGTCCTCGAGCATGAGGAGCGTCGCGAGAGCGGGGGTGTTGAGCGTCTGGTTCAGCCGCGAGTTGTCGACGGCGTTCTTGAGGCTCAGGAACTCCGGGATCCAGCGCCCGGACGCCGCGATGCGCTCCACGCGCTCGAGGGCGGCGGGGGAGAGGAGGGCGAGCCACACGCCGCCGTCGCTCGCGAGGTTCTTCTGCGGGGCGAAGTAGTAGACGTCGGCCTGGGCCGCGTCGAAGTCGATGCCGCCGGCCGCGCTCGTCGCGTCGACGACCGTCAGCGCGCCCGCGTCGCCGTGCACGCGGGTGACCGGGGCCATGACGCCCGTGGAGGTCTCGTTGTGCGGCCACGCGTACACGTCCACGCCCTCCACGGGGACCGCCTCGGCGCGGCTGCCGGGCTCGGCGCGGATCACGTCGGGGGACTCGAGGAACGGCGCAGACGCGGCGGTGGCGAACTTGCCGCCGAACTCGCCGAAGACGAGGTTCTGGCTGCGGCGCTCGATGAGGGAGAAGGCCGCCGCGTCCCAGAAGGCGGTGGACCCGCCGTTGCCGAGCACGACCTCGTAGCCGTCGGGCAGTCGGAAGAGGCGGGCGAGGCCGTCGCGAACCCGTCCGACCATGTCCTTGACGGGCGCCTGCCGGTGTGAGGTGCCGAGGATCTGCGCGCCCGCGAGCGCGAGGTGGTCGAGCTGCGCCTGCCGGACCTTGGACGGGCCGCAGCCGAATCGTCCGTCGAGGGGCAGCAGTTCGGTGGGGATCTTCGTGGTCGGCATGCGGCAATGCTAGGGGACCGTCCCGCCGCGCCCGCGGGCGTCCGGGGCCGGGGGCCGGTCATCGCGCACCCGGGGAAGTAGGCTGGTCCCTGGCGCAAGGGAGGCCCGATGACTGATCTCGTGGACACGACGGAGATGTACCTCCGCACCATCCTCGACCTCGAGGAGGAGGCCATCGTGCCGCTGCGGGCGCGCATCTCCGAGCGCCTCGGGCACTCCGGCCCCACCGTCTCGCAGACCGTCGCCCGCATGGAGCGCGACGGGCTCGTCGTCGTGAGCGGCGACCGGCACCTGGAGCTCACGCCCGAGGGGCGCAGCAAGGCCGTCCACGTCATGCGCAAGCACCGGCTGGCGGAGCGCCTGCTGAGCGACGTGATCGGCCTCGAGTGGGAGTTCGTGCACGACGAGGCCTGCCGCTGGGAGCACGTGATGAGCGAGCAGGTGGAGCGGAAGATCCTCGACCTGCTCGGCCACCCCACCGAGTCCCCGTACGGCAACCCCATCCCCGGGCTCGACGAGCTGGGCGACTCGCCCGCGGTGGCCTTCATGGCCGGCGTCGTGAGCATCGTGGAGGCATCCCTCGGCACGACGGAGGACACTCCCGCCCGCGGCGTGATCCGCCGCCTGGGCGAGCCGGTGCAGTTCGACCCGGAGCTCCTCTCCCAGCTGAAGCAGGCCGGCGTGCTGCCGGGGGCGACCGGGTCGTTCTCCCGCGAGGGCGCCTACGTGCTCGTGCGCGTGGACGGCGCGGGCCCCGGGCTCGAGCTGCCGCTCGAGGTCGCCGGGCACATCTTCATGGAGCGCTGACGAGGTCCGCTGGGGCCGCCGCCGGCGGCCCGCGAGGGGGAGGATCGACCGGACCACCCCCGGACTGGGCACACGCGGCCGCCACGCCGGTGCCACCGGGGGTTATGTAGCGCATCCACCCCGAGGATGACGCTCGCCGTTACGGATTCGTTAGCAATATGGTCCCTCAGGATGACAAACGAGGGCCCGTCGCTTACTCTCGAACAGGCCCGACCGACCACCACAGAGGTTCCGGGCCCGGTGCAGGGCGTCTCGACACCCGTCCCCTGCACGTGTACCCCTCGACGACCTTGGAGGGACGGGGCGCCAGCATGCCCGGCGTCGAGACGCAGGAGGTTGACAACTTGGCCCATGGTGACATCAGCGGTTCCGTCGGGAACCCGTCCGACCCGACTCGACCGCCCGCACCCGGGATGGATCGTGTGCCCACTCGCCGCGAGCTCCGCGCCGCCGAGAACGCGAAGGCCGTCCGGCCCCGTCGCGACTCCGCGACCCGCACCCTCCAGACCCCCGCTCCCCGCCTGAGCCCGGCTCCTGTCGGCCGCTCGCGCCGCACCAAGGCCGCCAACGCGGTCGTCATGACCTTCGTCACCGGCCTGGTCGGCGTCATGGCCATCCCCGCCTACGCCGCGGGATCGTCGCTCGAGACCACCACCAGCGCCGAGGGCACCTCGCTGCAGGACTACACGGCGGCGAACGCCCAGGTCGTCACCGCCGACAGCGCCTCGTCGGCGCCGGTCGAGGAGGAGGGCTTCACCGCCACCTCCGTCGCCGAGCTCAACGAGCAGAAGGCGGCCGCCGCGCGCGCCGCCCTCGCCGAGCAGCGTCGCACGCAGCTCGCGTCCACGGCCACGAGCTACACGGGGGCATCCGCCACCCAGCTCGCGTCCAACCCGATCTACCAGGGCACGTCGGCCTCCGGCGTCTCCGCCGTGGCCCGCCAGTACCTCGGCGTCCCCTACGTCTTCGGCGGCGAGACGCCCGCGGGCTTCGACTGCTCCGGCCTCGTGAAGTACGTGTTCGCGCAGTTCGGCCTGAACCTGCCGCACTCGGTGCGCGCCCAGCACAACGCCGGCCGCGTCGTGTCCCGCGCGGAGGCGCTGCCCGGCGACATCGTGGTCTGGAACGACTTCAGCCACGACGGCATCTACACCGGCAACGGCATCTTCATCGACGCGCCGAAGCCCGGCGACCACGTCAAGGAGCGCCCGATCTGGAGCCAGAACGTGCACTTCGTCCGCCTCCTCGGCTGACGACCTACCAGCTCGACCCGTGACGGGCCGGCGGCACGCATCCTCCGCGATGCGCCGCCGGCCTTCGTCGTCCCCCGGGACAAACGGGGGGCCCTGGGCTACCCTGTGCGATGAGACGTCCCTCGACCCGCCCGGGAGCCCCGATGACCACCGCACGCCACATCCGAACCATGGATGCGCACGTGCGCCGCGGACACCGGCACCATCCCCGGGTGGGCATCCACCTGGTCCACCCGAGCGGTCACCCGCTCTCCTAGGAGGCATCGCCGAGCACTCGGCGGTGCCTTCGCGTGTCCCCGGGGGCGGGGCGCCTCATTCGGATTCCTGGAAGCCGTCCAGGCCGGTCTGAGAGGGATGTCGTGCGCACCTTGGTACTCAACGCGGGCTTCGAGCCGCTCGCCGTCGTGTCGTTCAAGCGGGCCCTCGTGCTCGTGCTGAGCGGCAAGGCCACCATGCTCGCCCAGGACGAGGAGCACCCCATCCTCGGCAACGGCGGGGTCTGGGGCCGCCCGTCGGTCATCCTCCTCACGCGGTACGTGCGGATCCCGCATGCGCGCCGCGTGCCCGTCTCGCGCCGGGGCGTCCTCCGGCGGGACGGCGGCCGCTGCGCCTACTGCGCGCGGAACGCCACCACGATCGACCACGTCATGCCGCGCTCCCGCGGCGGCATGGACACCTGGGAGAACCTCGTCGCCTGCTGCCTCTCCTGCAACAACCGCAAGAGCGACCGCACGCCCGAGGAGATGGGCTGGACGCTGCGCACCCCGCCGCGCGCCCCGCAGGGCAGCGGCTGGGTCGTGAGCGGGATGGAGCGACCCGCCCCCGGCTGGGACGAGTTCCTGGCGCCGGCGGCCTGAGCCGAGGGGCGTCCCGCGGGCTCCGGGACGCGAGCAGGGGATCCTCCGGACGCCGTCCGTAGGCTGAGGGGATGACCGCCGACGCTCGCGACACCGTGACCCCCGACGACCCCTTCCTCTGGCTGGAGGAGATCCACGGCGACCGGGCGCTGGCCTGGGTCCGCGCGGAGAACGAGCGGACGCTCGCCCGGTCGCCCGAGGAGTCGCGGGCCGGGCTCACGTCGGAGCTGCTCGAGGTGCTGGAGTCCGACGAGCGCATCCCCTACGTGACGCGGCACGGCGAGCACCTCTACAACCTCTGGCGCGACGCCGACCACGTCCAGGGCCTCTGGCGGCGCACGACCCTCGACGAGTACGAGGCCCCCGCGCCCGAGTGGGAGGTGCTGCTCGACCTCGACGCGCTCGGCGAGGCGGAGGGCATCCCGTGGCAGTTCGCGCGCGCGCAGCTGCTGACGCCCGCCCGCGACCGCGCGCTCGTGTCCCTCTCACCCGACGGCGGCGACGCCGTGGCGGTCCGCGAGCTCGACCTCGGCTCCGGCCGGTTCGTCGAGGACGGCTTCTCCGTGCCGGTCGCGAAGACGATGGTGTCGTGGATCGACCGGGACACCGTGTTCGTCGGCACCGACTTCGGCCCCGGGAGCCTCACGGAGAGCTCCTACGCGCGCACCGCGCGGCGCTGGAGCCGCGGACAGGCGCTGGCCGACGCGCCGGAGGTCCACGCGGTCGCCGCGACGGACATGCTCGTTCACGTCACGCACGACCCCACGCCGGGCTTCGAGCGCGACGTGGTGCGAGAGGTGCCCGACTTCTTCACGTCCCGCACCCTCCTGCTGACGGACGCGGGCACGGTGCGCGTCGACGTGGCGGAGGACGTCGACGTCGACCTGCATCGCGAGTGGCTCGTGCTGCGGCCGCGGACCGACACCGAGATCGGCGGCGTCGTGCACGCGGCCGGGTCGCTCCTGGCGGCGCCCCTCGACGACTTCCTCGCGGGATCGCGCGAGGTGGCGGTGCTGTTCGCGCCCACGTCGTCGCGGAGCCTCGAGGACTGGGCCTGGACGGCGGGGCACCTCGTGCTCACGCTGCTCGAGGACGTCGCGAGCCGGATCCGCGTCCTCACGCCGCCGGCGGCCACGGGCTCCGGCGGATGGCGGGTGGAGGACGTCCGCGTGGGGACGCCGCTGGCGTCCGTCTCCGTCGTCGCGACCGACCGGGAGACCGACGAGTACTGGCTGGCCGTCACCGGCTTCCTCACGCCGCCCACGCTCCTGCACGGCGTCGTGGGCGAAGGGGGGCCGCGGCCCGTCAAGGAGCAGCCGGCGTCGTTCGACGCCCGGGGCCTCGAGGTCGCGCAGCACTTCGCCGTCTCGGACGACGGCACCCGCGTGCCCTACTTCCAGGTGGGGCCTCGGGACCTGCCGCTCGACGGATCCGCCACGACGCTCCTGTCGGGCTACGGCGGCTTCGAGAACAGCCGGCTGCCCTCCTACAGCGGCGTCGTCGGCCGCGGCTGGCTGGCCCGGGGCGGCGTGTACGTGCTCGCCAACATCCGCGGCGGCGGTGAGTACGGACCGGCCTGGCACCGGGCGGCGCTCCGCCAGGACCGCCACCGCGCCTACGAGGACTTCGCGGCCGTCGCCCGTGACCTCGTAGCCCGCGGCGTCACCGTCGCCGCGCGCCTCGGCTGCGAGGGCCGGAGCAACGGCGGGCTGCTGGTCGGCAACATGATCACGACCTACCCGGAGCTGTTCGGCGCCGTGGTCTGCGGGGTCCCGCTGCTCGACATGCGCCGCTACACGCGGCTGTCGGCGGGGGCGTCCTGGATCGCCGAGTACGGGGACCCGGACGTGCCGTCCGACTGGGAGTTCATCCGCACCTTCTCGCCGTACCACAACGTCCGGGCCGGGGTCGCGTACCCGCCCACCCTGGTCTACGCCGCGACGAGCGACGACCGCGTCGGGCCCGTGCAGGCGCGGAAGATGGTCGCGCTGCTGGAGGAGACGGGCGTCGAGGACGTGCGGTACTTCGAGAACACGGCCGGCGGGCACGGCGGATCGGCCGACAACCCGGCGACCGCGCGGCTGCAGTCGCTCATCCACGCGTTCCTCTGGGAGCGGCTCGCCGGCGTGACGGCGGGCGCGTGACGACGGGCGCCTGACCCGGGAGCCGGGTCCCCGGGTCCGCGCGGCGGTGTCGGCCGGGCCGGTGCCCGTCCGCGGGCCGGTGCCCGTCCGCG
>NZ_JAVCVL010000128.1:0-8216 GCF_032917815.1 Clavibacter sp. MX14-G9D
GCGAGCGTCCCGAGCGCCGCGGCGACGGCGGCCTCGAAGCCCGGCCGCACGTGCACGTGCTCGGCGAGGAGCCCGAGGACGCCGGGGAGGCCGGCGGCGGCGAGGTCGCTCGACCCGTCGCGCTGGTCGAGCGCGCTCGCGAGGGCCTGCTCCCGGGCGGACAGGGCGTCCCGCTCCCGCTCGCGGGCGTGCAGCTCCTCGCGCACGGCCTCGATCGCCGACTCCTCGCTCGCGACGTCGGCCTGCGCGTCCTCGTAGGCGCGCGTGAGCTCGGATCCGCCCTGCTCGTCGGCCTCGCCCTCGGCCTCCCCGCGCTCGCGCTCGGCCTCGGCGGCCTGCAGCCGGGAACGCGCGGCGTCGAGCGCGTTCTGCTGCCGGAGGACCTCCCCGCGGACGGCGGCGAGGCGGGAGCCCGCGGTCTCGGCGCGGCCCTGGAGACCCGCGATCTCGAGGTCGTGGCGGGAGACCAGCGCACTCTGCGCCTGGATCTCCTCGTCGAGGGCGTCGAGCGCCTGGCGTCCCGCCGCGGTCGCCTGCCGCGCGGACGCCCAGGCCGCCTCCGCGACCGCGATGAGGGTGACGAGCCGCTCGGCCTCGTCGCGCGACTCCTGCACCTGGGCGGGCGTGGTGCCCGCGGCGGCCTCGGGGGCGTCGTCCGCGGATCCGAGGAGCGCGAGCCGCTGCTGGGCGAGCGACAGCAGGCTGCGCAGCCGCTCCTGGACCTGCTCCAGGGCGAACGCCGTGCGGCGCGCGGCGTCCACCTCGTCGCCCTCCTGCTCCTCGACGATGCGCTCGGAGCGGAGCACGGCCCGGTCGAGCCGCTCCTGGAGGACCATCCGCTCGGTCGTGCGCTCCTCCTCGGTGCGCGTGTGCTCCGCGAGGGCCCGGCGGAGGCCGACGACCTCGTCCGCGACCAGCCGCGCCCGGGCGTCCCGCACCACCGCGGCGACCGTCTGCGCCTGGCGGGCCACCTCGGCCTGCCGCCCGAGCGGCTTCAGCTGGCGGCGGATCTCCCCCGCCAGGTCGCTGAGGCGCGTGAGGTTCGCCTGCATGCCCTCGAGCTTCCGGAGCGTGCGCTCCTTGCGGCGGCGGTGCTTGAGGATCCCCGCGGCCTCCTCGATGAAGCCGCGCCGCTCCTCCGGGGTGGCACGCAGCACGTTGTCGAGCCGGCCCTGGCCGACGATGACGTGCATCTCGCGGCCGAGGCCGGAGTCGCTGAGGAGCTCCTGCACGTCGAGGAGGCGGCAGGACGTGCCGTTGATCGCGTACTCGCTGCCGCCGTTGCGGAACAGGGTGCGCCGGATCGCGACCTCGGTGTAGTCGATGGGGAGCGCGCCGTCGGCGTTGTCGATCGTGAGCGTGACCTCGGCCCGGCCGAGCGGCCCGCGCGTGGAGGTGCCGGCGAAGATGACGTCCTCCATCTTGCCGCCGCGGAGGGTCTTGGCGCCCTGCTCGCCCATCACCCAGGCAAGGGCGTCGACGACGTTGGACTTGCCGGATCCGTTGGGGCCGACGACGCAGGTCACGCCCGTCTCGAACCGGAACGTGGTCGGCTGCGCGAACGACTTGAACCCCTTGAGGGTCAGGCTCTTCAGGTGCACGCCCGTCGCCCTCCTCGCGTGGTGGTCCCGATCACGGTACCGGACGGGCCGGTCGCGCCCGGGAGCCGCGCGCGGGCGGCGTCCGGTCGCGCGCCGCCGCTAGCGTGGTGGGGCGCCGGCCGCCGAGGACGCGCGCGCGACCGCCACCGCCACCGCCGAGGGAGCCGACCATGCCGCACGACGCCGCCCCGCCCTCCACGGTCGACGAGGTCACCCCGCCGTCCGCGCCGGGCGCCGCCGGGTGGGACGAGTTCGTGGCGCTCACCGACGTGGTCAACCGCGCCCAGTCCCACGACCTCGGGCACGACGCGTTCGTCTGGCTGCCGGAGGAGCTGATCCCCGACTACGCCGACGTCGCCCACGTCCGGAAGCGCCTGCTCGCCGCGCGGGTGGACGGCCGGATCGTCGGCCGCGGGCTCCTCTCCACCTGGCTCAACGACCCGACCACCTCCGACGTCGCCGTGTCCGTGCTCCCCGAGCACCGGCGGCGCGGGATCGGCCGGGAGCTCCGGGAGCGCGTGGAGCGGATCGCCGTGGACGCGGGCTGCCGGACGCTCACGGCCTTCACGATGCACCGCGCGGAGGCGGACGGGTCCCCCATCCCCTCGCCCACCGGGGTCGGCGCGGTCGGGGCGGACGACCCGTCGTCGCGCTTCGCGGTCGACGCCGGCTACCGCCTCGGCCAGACCGCGCGGACGAGCGCGCTCGACACGCGGGAGGCCGCGCCGACGCTCGCCGCACGCCTCTCCGACGCTCGCCGCGCCGCGGGCGACGGCTACCGCGTGCTCTCCTGGGTCGACGCGACCCCGGAGCACCTGCTCGACGACCTCGCCGTGCTGCACACGCGCATGTCGACGGACACGCCGGCGGGCGACCTCCCGCAGGAGGAGGACCCGTGGGACCCCGACCGGATCCGGGACGCCGAGGCCCGACGCGCGGCCGCGGGCCGCACGGGTCTCACGACCGCGGTCGAGCACGTGGCCACGGGGCGCCTCGTGGGCTTCACCGAGATCGCCGTCTCCCCCAGCGGGCGGCGCTCCGACGGCCACGCCTACACCTACCAGCAGGACACGCTCGTGCTGGCCGAGCACCGCGGCCACCGCCTCGGCATGCTCCTCAAGGTCGAGAACCTACGTCACCTGGCACGTGAGGCGCCCGAGGTCGACCGCGTCGTCACCTGGAACGCCGACGAGAACCGGCCGATGCTCGCGGTGAACGAGGCCCTCGGCTTCCGGCACGTCGCCACGAGCGGCAGCTGGCTGCGCGCCGTCGACGACGCGCGCTGACGGCACGTCGTGCCGCGAGGCGTCCCTCGCGTGTCGCCCGAGCCGCTCAGGCGGCGGCGACGTCCGGGTCGGGCAGGGCCTGGCAGCGCGGGCAGAGGTGCGAGCCGCGGTTCATGAACGCCTCGCGGACGATCGGCGTGCCGCAGCGGGGGCACGGCCTCCCCTGCTGCCCGTAGGCGTTGAGGCTGTGCGAGAAGTAGCCGGACGCTCCGTTCACGTTGACGTACTGCGCGTCGAAGCTCGTGCCGCCCTCGGCCAGGGCCCGCGCGAGCACGTACCGCACCTCGGCGAGGAGCCGCAGCGCGCGGCCGCGCCCCAGGGCGTCCGTGGGGTGGGCGTAGTGGATCCGGGCGGCCCACAGGGCCTCGTCGGCGTAGATGTTGCCGATCCCGCTCACCAGGGTCTGGTCCAGGAGCGCCCGCTTGATGCCGGTGCGCCGCCGGGCCAGCCGCGACAGCAGCAACTCGTCGTCGAAGGCCGCGTCGAGCGGGTCGCGGGCGATGTGCGCGACCTGCGTCGGCACGAGCGCGGCGTCCGAGCCCCGTCCGCCGGCACGCCCGTCGGGCGTCGCGACGAGCCGGTCCACGGCCATGGACCCGAAGATCCGCTGGTCGACGAACGCGACGACGAGCTCGCCGTGCGCCGGGTGCTCGATGCCCATGCGGATGCGGAGGAGCCCGTCGGGGTCGGATCCGGGCTCGCGGAGGAGCACCTGCCCGCTCATGCCGAGGTGGGTCACCAGGGCGCGGGGACCCGTCGCGTCGCGTCCGGCGTCGGGCTCCAGCGGCAGCCACATGAACTTGCCCCGGCGGACGGCCGAGGTGATGACCCGGTCGACGAGGAGGTCGACGAACGCGCCCTCGAGCGGGTCGTGGCGCTTGAGGGAGCGGGCGTCGAGGATCTCGACGCCGGTGATGCGGGCGCCGGACACGGCCGGCGCGAGGCCGGCGCGGACGACCTCGACCTCGGGGAGCTCGGGCACCGCGGGTCAGGCCGTGGTGCGCGCCTCGAGGCGCGTCCACGCCTCGAGCGCGGCCGTCATCTCGGCCTGCTTCTTGCTGGATCCCTCGCCCGTGGTGCGCACGGCCTCGCCGACGGAGACGACGGCGTGGAACCGCTTGCTGTGGTCGGGACCGCTGTCGCTCACGTCGTAGACGGGCGCGGGAAGGCCCTGGCGCGCGGCGGACTCCTGCAGCGCCGTCTTCGGGTCCATGGCGGCGCCGAAGCGCGCCGGGTCCTCCAGGAGGGGCGCGACGAGGCGCAGCACGAGGCCGGTGGCGGCCTCTCCCCCGGCGTCGAGGTAGCAGGCGCCGATGATGGCCTCGACCGTGTCGGCGAGGATCGACGACTTGGCCCGGCCGCCCGTCAGCTCCTCGCCCCGGCCGAGCAGCAGGTGCTCGCCCAGGCCGATGCCGGTGGCGACCTCCGCGAGGGCGACGCTCGAGACGAGGCTGGCGCGCCGCTTGGCGAGCTCGCCCTCGTCGAGGTCGGGGTTCTCGAGGTAGAGCATGACCGTGACGGCCTGCCCGAGGATGGAGTCGCCGAGGAACTCGAGGCGCTCGTTGTGCGGGATGCCGCCGTGCTCGTACGCGTACGAGCGGTGGGTGAGCGCGAGCTCGAGGAGCTCGGGGCTCACGTCCACGGCGAGGAGGCGCCGGAGCGCGTCGCGGTCGCCGTGGACGCGGGATCCCGTGGTGCCGGTCATGTCCGACGTCCCGTGCGGGCGTCGACTAGACGTCGGCGACCTTGCGGCCCTTGTACTCCATGTACAGGGGCGTGCCGGCGGCGTCCTCGATCACGCGCGCACGGTGCGGCATGGAGTAGACGACCTTGCCGTTCTCGATGGTCTTGACGAGCGTGGGAGCCTCGGCCTTCCACTGCGAGCGGCGCGCACGCGTGTTGGATCGGGACATCTTCCTCTTGGGTACGGCCATGACTAACTCTCATCTCTCTGCGTTTCGGTGTCGGCGCCTTCACGCGCCGCACCGCTGTCTTCGGAAGCTCGGAAGCCGGACAGGGCTGCCCAGCGCTGATCGATCTCGGGCTCCGGGTCGGAGTCCGCGAGGACCAGGCTGATGCCGGGACCCAGATCGAGATCGAGGTCCTCGCCCGGCACTTCGGGCTGGAACGGCAGTGACAGCACGACCGCATCCCGGATGACCGGCTCCAGGTCCACGTGCTCGTCCTGGACCTGGTAGTCGAAGGCTTCATCACGAGAGTACGCGAACATCTCCGCGAAATCGACCTGGACACGCTCCTGCATGTCGGCGAGGGTGCGCGCGGACTGGCCGTCGGCCACCGTGTCGACCTCCCCCGTGGCGAGGATCCCGTCGTGGAGGGACTCGAGGCGGACGTGCACGCGCATCTCGCGGCCCGCAGGGACGGCGATGAGGCCCTCCCCCATGCGCTCGGGGAGGTCGATGGTCAGGTCGAGCTCGCGCATCTCGCCGGGGCGATGGACGATGTCGTGGACGTGCACCGTGAATGGGGTCTTCTGGAACCTGGACACCCGTACACGGTACAGGTCGTCAGCCGGTGCGTCGGACGGCCAGCGCCTCCGCGACGGCCGCCGGCACGTAGGGGGCGACGTCGCCCCCGAGCGTCTCGACCTGCCGCACGAGCGAGCTCGACACGTGGGCGTGCGCGGGATCCGGGAGCAGCAGCACGGTCTCGACGTCCGCGAGGTCGCGGTTGACGAGGGCCATCGGCGTCTCGTACGTCACGTCGAGCTGCGAGCGGACGCCCTTGACGAGCACGGTCGCGCCGATGCGCCGGCAGTAGTCGACGAGGAGGCCCGCGCCCCAGGAGTCGACCCGCACCGTGGCCGGGAGCCCGGCGTCCCGGATCACGCGCTCGAGGAGGGCCACGCGCTCCGCGAGCGGCAGCATCGGCGTCTTGCCGGGGTTGTGCACCACGAGGACGACGAGCTCGTCGTAGAGGCGGGCCGCCCGCCGCACGATGTCGAGGTGGCCGAGCGTGACGGGGTCGAACGATCCGGGGACGACGGCGATCCGCTGCATCCCGCCAGCCTACGGCCGGGTCCGGTCAGTTCTTGTCGAGGAAGGCGCGCTCCTCGTCGTCGAGCCGACGGGCGAGCGCCCGGGCGAGCGCGGGGTGCCCGTCGAGCGTCGGCGACGCCTCCAGCACGTCGTGGGCGTGCTCCCGCGCGGACTCGATGAGGTCGCCGTCCTGCGCCACGCGCAGCAGCCGGAGCGACGAGCGGCCGCCGGACTGGTTCGTGCCGAGCACGTTCCCCTCCCGGCGCAGCTCGAGGTCGACGCGCGCGAGCTCGAAGCCGTCGAGGGTCGCGGCGACCGCGTCCACGCGCTCCCGCGCCACGGTCTCCGGCTCCGCGTGGGTGACCATGAGGCAGAGGCCCGGGACGCCGCCGCGACCGACGCGGCCGCGCAGCTGGTGCAGCTGCGAGACGCCGAAGCGGTCCGCGTCGAGGATCACCATCGTCGAGGCGTTCGGGACGTCCACGCCCACCTCGATGACGGTCGTGGCGACGATCAGGTCGATGTCGCCCGCGGAGAAGGCGCGCATGACGCGGTCCTTCTCCTCCCCGGGCATGCGGCCGTGGAGGACGGCGCGCCGGACGGACCCGAGCCGTGGATGGGCGGCGAGGAGCGCGTCGACCTCGGTGACGGTGGCGAGGGCGGGCCGCGACGGCGCGTCGTCTGCGCCCTCGGCGGCGTCCTCGTCCTCCGCGTCGGGATCCTGCGGGTCGATGGCGGGGCACACGACGAACGCCTGGCGCCCCGCCTGGATCTCCTCGGCGGTGCGCTCCCAGACCCGCTCGATCCAGGCCGGGTGCTCGTGCAGCGGCACGACGAACGACGCGATGGGCTGGCGGCCGCTCGGCAGCTCCGCGATGGTCGAGACGTCGAGGTCGCCGAACACCGTCATCGCGACCGTGCGCGGGATGGGGGTGGCGGTCAGCACCAGGACGTGCGGCGGGGTGCCGCCCTTCCGGCGCAGCGCCTCCCGCTGGTCGACGCCGAAGCGGTGCTGCTCGTCGACCACCACGAGCCCCAGGTCGAGGAACTCCACGCGGTCGCCGAGGAGCGCGTGCGTGCCGACGACGATGCGCGCCTGGCCGCTGACGATGCGCAGCAGGGCGCGCTTCCGCTCGGCCACGGGGAGCTGTCCGGTCAGGAGCGTCGGCATGAGCTCCGCCGCGAGGTCCGGCCCGAGCGACGCGGTCAGCGAGCGGAGGTGCTGGCTCGCGAGGACCTCGGTGGGCGCCAGCAGCGCCGACTGCCCGCCCGAGTCGGCGACCGCGAGCATCGCCCGGAGCGCCACCAGGGTCTTGCCGGAGCCGACCTCGCCCTGCACGAGGCGGTTCATGGGCCAGGTGCGCGCCATGTCGGCGGCGACCTCCTCGCCGACGAGGCGCTGGTCGCCCGTGAGCTCGAAGGGCAGCTGCGCATCGAGCCGGGCGAGCCGGCCGTCGGGGAAGGGGACCCGCGGGGTGGCGGGGAGGGCGCGGGCGGCCTGACGCCGCTGGAGCAGGGCGGTCTGCAGGACGAACGCCTCCTGGAAGCGGAGCGCGTCGCGGCCGCGCCGCCAGTCGACGTCCCTCTCCGGCCGGTGCACGCCCTCGAGCGCCGCGCGGAACGGGAGGAGGCCGCGCTCGGCGCGGACGTCCGCCGGGACGGGGTCCTCCAGGTCGTCGACCGCGTCGAGCGCGAGCGCCACCGACTTCGCGACCTGCCAGCTCGCCATCGAGGCCGTGGCCGGGTAGATGGGGATCGGCATCTCGGCCCACCGCCGCGCGGCCGCGTCGGGCTCCCCGCCCGACAGCTCCGGGCCCTCGTGCGCGTCGAAGAGCTCGTAGTCCGGGTGCGCGAGCTGGAGCGCTCCGCGGTAGTCGCTGACCTTGCCGGCGAAGATCCCGCGGACGCCCGGCACCAGGTCCTTCGCGCGCCACGCCTGGTTGAAGAAGGTGAGGGTGAGGAAGCCGCGGCCGTCGGTGATCCGCACCTCGAGGATGCTGCCGCGTCGGGCCCGCATGGGCCGCTCCCGGACCTCGCGCACCTCCGCGACGATGGTCGCCTGCTGGTCGACCGGCAGCTCCGCGAGGGCGGTCAGCTCCCCGCGGCGGGCGTAGCGGCGCGGCAGGTGCTCGAGGAGGTCGGCGACCGTGCGCAGCCCGAAGGCCTTCTGGAGCACCCCGGCGGTGCGGCCGCCCACGACGCCCGCGAGCGCGGCGTCGGATCCCGTCATCCCTCGAGTGTACGAGGGGCGTCCGACGCCGCCGGCCCGGCGGCCGGCCCGGCGGGCGTCCCGGCGGACGGGTCGGCCGGTGCGTCGCCGTCGACCCGCG
>NZ_JAVCVL010000129.1:0-8011 GCF_032917815.1 Clavibacter sp. MX14-G9D
GAGGTCCGGCGCGGCGGTGGGCGCGGGCACGGGGGTGGGGCTGACCTCGACCGGGGCGTCTGCGAGGGGCGCCGATCCCTCGGCGGGGGCGGCGGGAGCGGCGGTCGCGTCCTCGGCGGGAGCTGCCCCCTGGGGGACGGCCTCGGTCTCGGCGGCGGCCGCGGTCTCGGCGTGGGCGGCGGGCGCCATCGCGAGGGGCAGCAGGACGAGCGACGCCGAGAGGCAGGCGCCCACCGCTGCGCGGCGGAAGGACCGGCCGCGAACGGCGGTCGTGGTGGTGCAGGTCATGACATCTCCAAGGTGTGCAGGACCGCGTGTCCGCACCATGGCTGTGCCGCGGACGCGCGGGAGAGGGGACGCGTCCCAGGGCCTCGGCGACGCGGTGGGGAGGATCAGCTCCCCACCGCAGACTGTATGGATCGGCCCCTCCTCCCCGAGGATGACGTTCGCCTGCCCCGAGTAGCACGTGCGCCGCCGTCGCCCGGAAGCATGCGGATCGCACGCGCCGATCGCCCCTGTACTGGGGTGTCCGCGGACGCCCGCCCGCATGACCGCACCCTGCACGCGCACCCCGCTCCCGACCGGAGGTGGCACGATGAGCCGACGATGCTGCCGGGCCCGACCGCCGCATCCGCGAGACGGGGTCCCGGCGCCGCCTCAGGAGGATCCCCGTGCACTGCCCGGATCACGGTCAGATGACGTCCCCGCCCCGCTCCGACACCTCGGGAGCCCGCGCGTGAGCGCCCCCGAGCTGCTGCGCGCGCCCGAGCAGCGCCGCGCGCGCGACGGGATCACCGCCTGGCTGCTCGACGGCCTGCCCGGCGCGTCCGGCGCCCACCCCGGCCCGCACGCCGAGACCGTCGAGAAGACGCACTCGTGGTGGCGCGTCATGTGCCTCACGGGCGTCGACTACTTCTCCACGCTCGGCTACCAGCCGGCCATCGCGGCGGTCGCGGCAGGACTGCTGTCGCCGCTCGCGACGCTCGTCCTCATCCTCCTGACGCTGCTCGGCGCCCTGCCCGTCTACCGGCGGGTCGCGCGCGAGAGCCCGCGCGGCGAGGGATCCATCGCCATGCTCGAGCGGCTCCTCCCATGGTGGGGCGGCAAGCTCTTCGTGCTCGTGCTGCTCGGGTTCGCGGCGACGGACTTCCTCATCACCATCACGCTGTCGGCGGCGGACGCGACCGCGCACGCCGTCGAGAACCCGTTCGCCCCGTCGTGGTTCGCGGGCAACGAGGTGCTGCTGACGCTCGTGCTCCTCGCCGCGCTGGCGTTCGTGTTCCTCCGCGGGTTCCGCGAGGCGATCTCCATCGCGGTGGTGCTCGTCGGCGTCTTCCTCGCGCTCAACGCGATCGTCATCGTCGTCTCGATCTTCCACGTCGCCGAGAACGCCGTCGTCATCGACGACTGGTGGGCGGCCCTCACGGCGCAGCACGGCAACCCGCTCGTGATGGTGGGCATCGCGCTCATCGTCTTCCCGAAGCTCGCGCTCGGCCTGTCGGGCTTCGAGACGGGCGTCGCCGTCATGCCGCAGGTGCGCGGCGAGGACGACGCCGACGGGGTGCCGCGGACGCGGATCCACGGCACCAAGCGGCTGCTCACCACGGCGGCGCTCATCATGAGCGCGTTCCTCATCACGTCGAGCTCCGTGACGACCCTGCTGATCCCGCAGGCCGAGTTCCAGGACGGCGGCAAGGCCAGCGGCCGCGCGCTCGCCTACCTCGCGCACCAGTTCCTCGGCGACGGCTTCGGCACGCTCTACGACATCAGCACGATCTGCATCCTCTGGTTCGCGGGCGCCTCCGCGATGGCGGGCCTGCTCAACATCGTGCCGCGCTACCTCCCCCGCTACGGCATGGCCCCGCACTGGGCCGCGGCGGTGCGCCCGCTGGTGCTCGTCTTCACGGCCATCGCCGTGATCGTGACCCTCGTGTTCCAGGCCGACGTCGACGCGCAGGCCGGTGCCTACGCGACCGGGGTGCTGGTGCTCATCACGTCGGCCTCGGTCGCGGTGACGCTGTCCGCGCGGAAGGCCGGGCAGCGCAAGCGCACGGTCGGCTTCGCGGCGATCGCCACGGTGTTCGCCTACACGACGGTCGTCAACGTGATCGAGCGTCCGGACGGCGTGCGGATCGCCGCGCTGTTCATCCTCGGGATCCTCGCGGTCTCCATCGTCAGCCGCGTGCAGCGCTCGTTCCAGCTGCGCGCGACGTCGCTCACGATGGACGAGCGGGCGCGCGCCTTCGTGGTGGAGGACGCCGAGGACTACGGGGCGGTGAGCGTCATCGCCCACGAGCCGGACGAGCCGGACGAGCGCCTGACCGAGGACGAGCGCATCGCCGAGTACCGCCGGAAGGCCAGCGACGAGCGGCGCGACAGCGGGATCCCGGCGCGCGCGCCCGTGATCTTCCTCGAGGTGACGCCCGGCGACTCCTCCGAGTTCGAGGAGGACCTCGTGGTGCGCGGCATCGTGCGCTGCGGCTTCCGCGTGCTCCAGGTCACGAGCGGCAACGTCCCGAACACGATCGCCGCGGTGCTGCTCGCGGTGCGCGACCTCACGGGGGTGAAGCCCGGCGTCTACTTCGAGTGGACCGAGGGGTCGCCCGTCGGCAACCTGCTCCGCTTCCTGGTCACGGGCACGGGCGAGGTCGCGCCCGTCACGCGCGAGGTGCTCCGCCGGGCCGAGCCCGTGCGATCGCGGCGGCCGGACGTGCACGTGAGCTGAGGGCGCGCGCCCGGCATCCAGCCCGGCGCCGCACGCCGCGGCACGCCGCTCGGGTCAGCGCGCGAGCACCGCCGCCGCCTGCCGGCGCACGTCGGCGAGGATCCCGTCCGTGGTGGATCCGGTCGCCGCGCCGAACGCCATGCTCATGAACAGGGCCGCGGACACGACGCGGGCCAGGGCGTCCGCATCGGCGTCGGAGACCCCGCCGGGGAGCGTGCGCCGGAGGGCCTCCGCCGTCAGGCGCTCCGTGTCCGCGACGATCTCGAGCGCACGGGCATGGTGCGGCTCCGCCGGGTTCCCGAACACCATCTCGCGGAGGTACGTGCGCCCGTTCTCCACGTGCTCGCGGTTGCACGCGACGACGGGCCGCGCGATGGCGAGGACCGCGTCCACCGGGTCCGTCTCGCCGGCGACCGCGTCCCGGGCCTCCTCGAGCGCCGCCGTGTAGCTCGCGTTCTGCACCAGGAGGAGCAGCTCGCCCTTGCTCCGGGCATAGAGGAAGAGCGTGCCGGTGCCGATGTCGGCGGCGTCCGCGATCTGCTGGGTCGTCACGTCGTCGATGCCGTGCTCGGCGAACAATGCGCCGGCGGCCTCCGTGATGCGGCGCAGCTTCTCCTGCTTGGCGCGCTCGCGACGGCCGGGTGCCGCTGCGGCGGCGGGTGCTGCGGTCATCTCGCGTCTTCCGGGAATGAAATGTGACTGCGCTCAGCTATGAGGAGAGTCGTCATCGAGGCGATGGGGTCGAGGCGTCCATCCTCGCACGACCCGCCATCCGGCCCCCGCCCCGCGGCGGCCCCAGCGCAAGGAGCACCATGCCCACCATCGACGGATCCGTCGTCCTCGTCACCGGCGCCAACGGGGGGATCGGCACGCAGCTCGTGCACGCCGCCCTCGAGCGCAGCGCGGCCAGGGTCTACGCGAGCGCCCGCAGCCCGCGCTCCTGGGACGACCCCCGCGTCGTCCCGCTCCCGCTCGACGTGACCGACCCGGCATCGATCCGCGCCGCCGTCGAGGCCGCCGCGGACGTCACGATCCTCGTCAACAACGCGGGCGCGAACCCGCCCACCCCGAGCCTGCTCGACATCTCGGACGAGGACCTGCGCGCGAACATGGAGGTGAACTTCTTCGCGCCCGTCCTCCTCACCCGCGCGTTCGCGCCGGTGCTGTCGGCCGCGGAGGGCGCCGCCCTCATCGACATCCACTCCGCGCTCAGCTGGTACGCCGTCGCGGGGGCGTACAGCGCGTCGAAGGCGGCGCTGTGGTCGGCCACGAACTCCTTCCGCCTGGAGCTCGCACCGGCCGGCGTCCACGTGGTGGGCGTGCACGTGGGCTACGTCGACACGGCCATGGCGGCGGGCGTGACCGACCCGAAGACCGATCCGGCGGTGCTCGCCGCGCTGATCCTCGACGCGACCGAGGCCGGCGAGCACGAGGTCCTGGCCGACGCGACCTCCGTGCAGGTGCGGGCGGGACTCAGCGCGCCCCTCGAGGTGCTCTACCCGCAGCTCGCCGCGCGCTCCGCGGACTGACCGGCCCCCGCGGCCGCCGGGAGCGGCGGCCGCGGGTCCCGCCCTCCTGTGCACGAGCGGAACGCGCGTCTCGCGGTCTCCCTAGGCTCGGCGCCGACGCGGCATGCTCCGCGGGCCCCATCGGCCCGGGCGATGCCGCGGTCGCCATCCGACGAGAGCACCTCCACGCGGATCGGCCATGCCCCTGGCGTGATGCCGTCCGCGCGCTCACCCACCCCCACCTGAGAGAAGCACCCGCATGCGCACATCCCGGATCTCCGCCCGCCTCCTCGCCGCCGCCCTCGCGACCCTCGCGCTCGCGGGGGCCGCCGTGGCATCGACCCCGCCGGAGGCGGCCCAGGCGCAGGGCGGCTACCGGGTCTGCGGCACCTGGGACTCCACCAGCGACACGGGTCCCGGAACGCAAGGGACGCACATCGGGTCGGGGCTCGTGACGAAGGTGTGGGTGAAGGGCGGCCAGACCTGCGCGAGCAAGGTCGGCTTCATGACGACCTTCTACGACGTCGCCTACCCGAGCTCGTTGGCGCTGAACTCCTTCCGGATGAGCAGGTGCGAGGACTTCTCCACGGCGATCGGCGGGCACGGCTGGGACGTCTGCTTCAACATGGACGTGAACAAGATCTACAAGTACAGCTCCGTCGCCGACCTGTGGCACCCGGTCAAGCACCCGTCCCTCTCGTTCTGGCACATGTGAACCCGCGCGGCTCGTGAGCACCACGGCTCGTGAGCACGCGGCGGGTGCGCACGGCGGCTCGTGAGCGCGGCGGCTCGTGAGCACGCCGACGGCCAGGCTCCGCCTCGGAGGACGGCCGCCGCCGCCCGGGAGCCGCCGTCGCGATCACCCGCCGACGGTGGCGACGACCTTCCCGCGGACGCCGCCTCTACCGAGCGCGGAGAGGGCCGCGGGGATCTCGTCGAAGGCCACCACGCGGCCCACCACGGGCCGGATCGCTCCGGACTCGACGAGCGCCGTGATCTCGCGCAACTGGGATCCGCTCGCCTCCATGAAGAGGAACGAGTAGCGCACGCCCCGCCGGCGCGCGGCCCGCCGGACCTTCGCGCTGAGCGCGGCGATGGCCGCGCGCAGGAGCGGGCTCAGCCCCGCCGATCGCGCGAACGCCGGGTCGGGCGGACCGGAGATGCCGACGACCTGGCCGCCGGGCGCGAGGACGCGCAGCGACCGGTCGAGGGTGTCGCCGCCGAGGCTGTCGAGCACGAGGTCGTAGCCCGACAGCTCGTCGGCGAAGTCCGCGGAGCGGTGGTCGACGACGACATCGGCACCGAGCCCGCGGACGAGGTCGGCGTTCGCCGCTCCCGCCGTGGTGGCGACCGTGGCGCCGAGGTGGTGGGCGAGCTGGATCGCGATGGTCCCGACCCCGCCCGACCCCGCGTGGACGAGCACGCGCTGCCCGGGTCGCACCGCCCCGCGCACGACGAGGGCCTGCCACGCGGTGAGGGCGACGAGCGGCAGCGAGGCGGCCTCGACGAACGACAGCGTCTCGGGCATCGGCGCGAGGTCGCCCTCGTCGACCGCGATGCGCTCGGCGAAGGTGCCGATGCGGCCATCGCGCACGCGGCCGTACACCGCGTCGCCGACGGAGAACCCGCGCACCCGGTCGCCGACCCCGATCACGGTCCCGGCCACGTCGTGGCCGAGCGTCGTCGGCAGGCGCAGGGGCGAGATGGTCCGGAACTCCCCGGCCCGCAGCTTCTCGTCGAGGTGGTTGAGCCCCGCGGCCTCGACCCGGACGAGGACGTCGTGCGCGCCCACCTCGGGCTCGGGCACGTCCTGGATGGTGGCGGGCTGGCGGTAGCGGGTGAGGACGACGGCCTTCATGATGCTCCTTCCGGTTCGGGGCGGGGCGCGACGGGGCAGGGCGCGGGAGGGACGCGGGCGCACCACCGCTCCTACCGAGCCAGCTCAATCATGAGCATAGTCATCCAGCAGGTCACGAGCCACCGTGCGGCGTGCAGCCCGCAGCGGCATGCGGGCATGATGATCGAGGCGACGCAGCCCACCGAGGCTCGCGGGACGCCGACCGCCCATCGCACCGCCCCGGAGGATCCATGCTCATCGAACCCGTCGACGTCGCCCGCGCCCACGTCAGCAGCCACGTCGATCCCGAGGACTTCGACGCGTTCTGGGCCGACACGCTCGCGGAGGCGGCGCAGCACGACCTCGACGTGCGGCGGACGACGGTCGAGACCGACCTCGCCCTCGTCGACGTGCAGGACGTGACCTTCGCCGGATCCGGCGGGACCGACGTGCGGGCCTGGCTCCGCACCCCCGCCGGCGCGACCGGCCCGCTCCCCACCGTCGTCTCCTACGTCGGCTACGGCGGAGGGCGGGGCCGCGCCGAGGAGTCGCTCATGTACGCGGCCGCCGGCTACGCGCACCTGCAGATGGACACCCGCGGCCAGGGATCCGTGTGGAGCACCGGCGACACGGCCGACGACCACGCCTCCGGACCGCAGATCCCCGGCTTCATGACCCGCGGGATCGGCTCGCGCGAGACGTACTACTACCGCCGCCTGTTCACCGACGCCGTGCGGGCCGTCGACGTGGCACGCTCGCTCGACGTCGTCGATCCCGCCCGCATCGCGGTGCAGGGCGGCAGCCAGGGCGGCGGGCTGGCGCTCGCGGTCGCCGGCCTCCGCGACGACCTCGCCGCGGTCTCCGCCTACGTCCCGTTCCTCTGCGACATCGAGCGGGCCGCGCGCATGACCGACGCCTACCCCTACCGCGAGGTCGCGGACTACCTGAAGACGTACCGGGGCCGCGCCGACGAGGTGCACGCCGTGCTCCGCTACTTCGACGGCGTCGCGTTCTCCCGTCGGGCCACCGCGCCGGCGCGCTTCTCGGTCGCGTTCATGGACGCGATCTGCCCGGCCTCCACCGTCTACGGCGCCTTCGATGCGTACGCGGGCGAGAAGGAGATCGCCGAGTGGGAGTACAGCGGCCACGAGGGCGGCGGCATCGACGACGAGCTCGGCACGCTCGCGTTCCTCCGGCAGCGCCTGGCCTGAGTCGCGGGGCGGGCGCGGCATCCGCGTGCGCTCCGGATCCGCCGCCCGGATCATGCGCGCGACCCGCCCCGGCGTCGGGGGATCCGCGTAACCTGGGAGCACCTCGCCGGTGGAGCGGGCGGAGCGGGAGGACGTCATGCCCCGGCCCCGCATCCGCCCCATGAAGCCCTCCAAGCCCGGCGCCCCGCCGCCCTCCGTCGCCGCCCGCGTGGCCGCCGATCCGGCGCAGAAGGAGGTGCTGATCGAGGAGTCCCTGCTGCTCGTCGGCGTCGCGCTCCGGCTGCAGATGGAGAACCTGATCATCCTGCGCACGCTGCGGGAGCGCCGTGCCTTCGACGAGGAGTCGCTCATCGAGGCGCTCCGCGGCGAGCTGGCCGAGCTGACGGGCGAGAAGCGCGGCGAGGCGGAGCGGCTGCGCATGGCCCGCGACCGCGCGGCGCTGCGCGAGGGCAAGGGGAAGCGGCCCGACGACTACCGCGAGGGCGACGTCCCGGGGCTCACCCTCCGTGCCGAGATCGCGGAGGAGATCGTGGAGCGGCTCGGCGCGCTCCGCCGCGACCCCGTCGCGCTCCGCGAGGTGCTCCTCATCGCGCGCGACTCCGCGCTCGAGCAGATCGTGCGCGCACGGCTCGCGCCGCAGCTGCTGCCCGGCGCCGTCCCCGAGGAGGGGCGCGAGGACCGCGTCGCCGAGCTGCGCGACGAGCTGGCCCGGCTCGCGGCGGACCGGCAG